>JAKLQB010000941.1 GCA_022013615.1 Desulfobacterales bacterium
ACTTGCAACCTTCTTTATCTTTTCCACAACGGTCAAGTCACCAGAGGCCACATAGACCTGAAAGGTCCGTGCCAATCCAAGTCGTGCCACCTCATGAGCAGTGAATTTGGTAATATCATGGCCGCCGAAAATGATCTGCCCCGAGGTGACAGGGTGTAACCCCGCGATGCAATTAAAGAGCGTGGTTTTGCCCGCACCGTTAGGCCCTATGAGGCCCATCAACTCCCCCTCTTCCATATTAAAGGATATATCGTCATTGGCCTTCAGTCCGCCAAAATCCTTGTGGAGGCTATGAACTTCCAGAAGTGCCATTATCTTCGCTTCCTCCTGCGGACCTTCTCCACAATACCCCATATTCCCCTGGGTTCCACTGCTGAGACGAGCATAATGATGCCCCCGTAAATAATCAGGTCAATCCCGATTAAACCCGCTTGTGCCCCAAGCCATTCCTTGAGATAACTCTTGAGAGGTATCAAAACAGACGCACCAATGATGGGGCCCCATAGAGATCCGGCACCACCTAACATGGCCATAAGGGCGATGAGGATGGATATGTCAAGGCTCATGGTGTCTTCGGGCTCGATGTTTTTTATGTAGCATGCGTGAAATGACCCTACCAAACTGACGAAGGCAGTTGCAATGGCATAGGTCTTTATCTTGGCCCAGTGCACATTGATGCCTAAAGATCGGGCGACCTCTTCGTTGTTTTTAATCGCTCGGAGTTGGAACCCCAACCGTGATCTCCGGAACCAGTTGACATAAAGAATACCAAGGAAGAAGAAACCCAGGATGACATAATAATAGTAGATATCTTCCTTGAAGATCAGGCGCAGGAAATCGGGGGGACTGTATTTGATCGGGGAAATTTCCAGGCCCATGGCAGCGCCCACAAAACCCCACACCTCAAAAAGATCTTTGAGTACCAGTGAGGTGGCGATGGTTGCGATAGCAAAATAATGGCCCTTTAACCTGAACAGGGGATACCCAATGATAAAGGACCATATGACCGCAAAACACATGCCGATCGGCATAGACACCCAGAATGGTATATCCCACCGGATCAGCATGACCGCGGTTGTGTATGCCCCGATACCCACATACTGAGCCTTTCCCAGATCCACCTGGCCGCCGTACCCGCCAATAGTATTCCATCCCATTCCATATAATGAAAACATGAGGAACTGGATCATGGTCGCCATGGCAAAGGCGGAATGGGGGAATGCCGGAAACGTCAACAGAAAGAGAGCTACAACTGCGGCAATGGTCAGGTCGAGGCGGGGAAAGTCTGAAAAATCGAATGCGTTTCTTAGCGCTTCCATCCAAACAACCCCCTTGGCCGTACCACCATGATCACAAAATAGGCCAGGTAGACCCACATGTATTTAAGGGATGTCATGGGCACATCTGCCATCCAGCCAACATTAAAAATGTAAGTAAAGAAGTCCCAGATGCCTGGAATCTCGGTGATGATACCAACTACAATTCCAGCAAAGAAGGCCCCGGGGACACTGCCAAAACCGCCCAGGGCCACGATGGCAAAGGCGATCATTGTAAACAAGAGACCTATGAAGGGATTTACTGACCAGAAGTTGACCAGAAGTGCCCCGGCCACGGTCACCGTGCCCCCACCGATCCCCCAGGCCAGGGCATTCATCCGTTCCGTGGGGATCCCCATGTAGCGGGCCCCCTGGGCATTCAAGGCTGTAGCCGTCAGGGCTTTTCCGATTTTTGTCCTGTTTATAAGCAACCACACGCAAACAAAGGCGACCACTGAAAGGCCTGCAGCAGCTAGTTTGGTGGCAGGCACAATAACCCCCATCCCGATATCAAAGCTCTTGTCCACCAGAATGCCGTGATGGAGGGCCCGGTCTTCGGAGCCAAAAATCAGCAGGGCCAGATTCCTTAAAAAAATCATCAAGCCAAAGGTCCCAAGGAGTTGGGCCACCATGGGACCCCTTATGAGAAACTTAATAAAGCCAAAGTAGCAGATGATACCCAGCAAGAATCCCACAATTGCGGCAACGGGCAGGGTCAAGAGGGGCTCCATTCCCGTGCCTTGGGCTGTTAGCAGGCCTGCGTACATGCCGACCATGAGAAATTCCCCGTGCGCGAAGTTCACGATGTCCATCACACCGAAGATGATCGTCAGGCCCAGGGCCATAATGGCCAGAACCATGCCTATCAGCACACCGGCAAACAGGGAACTTACTAAGATATCCATCAAAATCTCCCAAATCCTAACCCGGATAAGCCCGCCCTCCTGCCAAGCAGGGCTAAGAGGACGGGCCGGAATTATGGAATAACGATGGTGTTAGAAGCTAAAAGGGAAGATCATGTCTGCAGTAGCAACATCAAAGGGGTATATGATCTCCAGAACCAGGTTTCCATCTTTATCTTTCTGGTACTGGCCTATGAGGCCGGACCCCAGTACATTCTGGCCTATCTCATCACCAGAGGCGACAAACTGAATACCGGCCCAGGGCACCACCAGTTCCTCGCCCGGAATCTTGAGAGAATTGGCAGCCTTCTGAATGTCGGCCGGCTTCGTGGACCCTGCTTCCTCAAGGACATGTACCCACGTCTGTAGCCCCGTAAAGGCCCGGGCAGAAGCACCACCCAAATCATTGCCGGTACTCTTCTTATAAAGCCCGTTGACCTGTCCGGCTACCTTCTTAATCTGGGCCACTTTAGGCAAGAAAACAGTTCGGGTCAAAATGCCAACAATGCTATCCCTGAGGGTGCTACGAAACTCCGGTTTTTCAAACCCTGCGTCCTGGCCCCAGATGATCTTGGGTGCAGCCTTCTGGGCCTTCAGTGTCTTCACCATCAGGATAGCATCCGAGGTGTACGATGCGAAAAGCATTGCATCCGGCCTAACTGCCTTTAAAGACCTTACTTCGCTGGAGAGGTCCGGAGACTTGGCCGCATATAGAAGGGATTTTTTCAGGTTAAAGCCATACTCTTTGGCTAAGGATTCAATGATGCCTGAGACATGAGATCCCCATTCAGTCTTTTCGCAGGCAGAGGCCAAATTTATGATCTCGTTTTTGGGCACCGCCTTCACGCCTCTCACCTTGCCCTCGGTCAGGCCCTTGAGAAGCTCGAAAAGATCCTTGGTGAACCACTTGTCATGGGGTGTGGTCCGCCAGAACCACTTAAACCCTCTTTCAGTCAAAGCGGGTGAGGTGGAGGTGCCATTGATC
>JAKLQB010000942.1 GCA_022013615.1 Desulfobacterales bacterium
ATATTTTTGTGATAAATAAAATGGAAGGGTTGCTCGATCCATCGGCCATATCAAATACATCGGCTTCAATACTTGAGCGCAATGAAATACTGACATCAAAGGTAGGGATTGACGCTACGATTCCTTTAGGACAGCCTGATCTTGTGGAGCTTTATGAGCGTGTTGGGTTCTAAATATTAAAGAGAGGTACTTTATGAAAGAATACAATAAAGAGGAGCTTATTTCGAAATACAAAGAATATCTAATGCCCTCGGTTCACACGAGTTTTAGCGAACCATTGTGCCTTGAAAGAGGAGAGGGCGAATTCCTGTACGATGTGGACGGAAATAAGTACCTTGATTTTTATACAGGCATAATGGTCGTAATATCAGGACATTGTAATGAAAAAGTAACAAAAGCCGTTTCTGATCAAATACAAAAGCTTCAGCATTCCACGTCCTTTTTTATAAACCGCCCTGTGGTTGAACTGGCTGAGAAATTAGCAGAAATTACGCCGGGGAAACTCAAACAATCCTTTTTTGTTAACTCAGGGTCTGAAGCAGTGGAGGGAGCCATAAATCTTGCACAGATATATACCAAAAACAACACTGTTATTGGGTTGCAACATGGTTATCACGGCCGTACCCTGTTGACAAAAACCCTGACTGCTATTTCAGCGTGGAGACAAGGTGCGACAAACATTTCGGACATAAGATATACTCCAAGTGCCTATTGCTACAGATGCCCCTTTAATGCCACTCCGGAGAATTGCGATGTGGTATGTGCAAATTATCTTAACGAAGTTATCCAGACTCAAACATCCGGCGAGATAGCCTGTGTTGTGGCTGAAACAATACAGGGAGTAGGCGGGTTAATTACCCCTCCAAAAGACTATTTTAAAATATTAACTGAGATTACCAAAAGGTATGGGGGGCTTTTGATTATTGATGAAGTTCAAACGGGGTTCGGGAGAACAGGCGGCAAAATGTTTGCCATAGAACACTATGGGGTTGAGCCTGATATTATGACTATGGCTAAGGGGTTGGCAAACGGATTTGCAATAGGGGCATTTATTTCAGAGCAAGAAATAGCGTCATGTTTTGCGGGGCCGTCAGTTTCAACTTTTGGAGGCAATCCTGTGTCTGCCGCTGCTGCTGTTGCAAATATCGAGTATATAGAAGAAAATGATATTCTGACTAATTCAGAGCGTATGGGATCAATACTTAAGGAGAAATTGTTGCAGCTTAAAGAAAAATACAGCATAATAGGTGATGTGAGAGGCAGAGGGCTTTACTGGGGATTGGAACTTGTAAAAGACAAAAAGACCAAGGAGCCAGCCTGGGAAGAAGCAGAGAGGATGACGCAGTTATGTAAAGATGAAGGTTTAATAATAGGCCAGTCCGGAAGCTGGTTCCATGTTCTCAGGCTTGGTCCACCTTTGAATATCACAGAGGATAGAATTGGGGAAGGCATAGAGATGCTGGACCTCGCTTTTTCCAGACTGAAATAGGATGAGGAATATTAAGAAAGCTAACAGAAAATTCTTAGGATAGAGAGAAAGGAGGTGACTTTTTGGGTAAGGTTTGTTAAGTAGGTACATGAATGTTTGAGGTATTTGTCAAAGATGAAAATACAAAATTATGGAGGTTAAAAGATGAGATCAAGAAAACTGGGTATATGCTTAACACTTGTATTTGCATTTGTAATGCTTTTCTCCATTTTGGGGCACACTCCCCAGGCTGATGCTTATAAGGGATTAATACTCCCCAGCGGAGAAAAGATGGCGCCTATGGAGCTTCTTACATTGACCCCAGGTGCGGACCCAACATTAAATCAGGAAGCTGTGTTTGTTGCAGAGTGGTGGAAAAAGATCGGGATACCAGTAGCAGCAAAGGCAATGGAGAAGGGTGCTCTTGTTAAGAAAATATTCTGGGGCAGAGACTTTGATGCAACCCTCTGGTATATCGGTGGAGAAAGATTCCCTTCATATATGCAGTACTATTACAGCGAAGCTGAAATATATGAGTACGGGTGGAACTTCATGCAGTATAAAAACCCCAAGTATGACCAACTGGCTTCTGATTGGCTTACAATGCTCGACCTGGTCAAAGCACAGAAAAGGGCCTTTAATCTTCAGAAGACAATAGCTGGTGAAAACCCACAGATACCTCTTATCAGTGACACAAACCTCACGGCATATAATAATAAGAGGTGGAAAGGGTGGGTAAATCAATTTGGAGGTATTCAATCTTTTGATTCCATGTGTTCCATTGACCCGGCAGGTGGAGATACAGCAAAGGACATACTCAAGATAGGGGTTCTGAAGGAACCGGACATTTTAAATCCTCTGGGTACAGGATTTACGGAGACCTGGGGCATAATCAACAAGATATACTGTGGAGGAATGTGGAACGAACCAACAGCCCTGTATAGAAGCGCTCCGGCGAGTGGCAAGCTTATTCCCTTCCTTGCGGACGGCGATTTAAGGTACGACGACGCAGCGAATACAGCAATCGTAAAGCTGAAGAAGGGAATAAAATGGCATGATGGAACAGAACTTACGGCTGCAGACATCAAGTTTACCATAGACCTTATAAAAGAATTCAAGGTGCCAAATTATAAGGATTGTGTGGATCTCATAGATAAAGTTGAAGCCCTGGACGAATATACACTGAAATACTATCTAACAAAAAAGAATGTCAACTTTTACAACAAAACCATGATGATGATAATATTACAGAAACAAAAATGGTCTACTATTGCCCAGGAAGCAAAAAAGAAGGAAGATCCGACTAAATATTTAACCCAATATCAGATTAAAACCCCAATGGGGGCCGGTCCTTTCAAGTTTGTTGACTGGAAAAAAGGATCATATATCCTGCTTGATAAAAACCCCGATTGGCTCTTCAAGGACTACACCTTGCCCATGGGAACAGGCACATTGAAGTATGACTTGAAAGTGGATAAGATCCTTTTCAAATTCTATGCATCTTCTGAATTAAGAATGTTAGCGCTGAAGAACGGTGATATAGACATCGGTACAATTCCTATTGCCAGTAAAGATGATTTCCAGGCAGACAAAACAATGACGATCGTAGAGTGGGGCAATGACTGGACAGATTTCATAGGGTTTAACTGCTCAAAAGCGCCTTTCAATGATCCGGCATTTAGAAAAGCGCTGCATTACCTGATTGACAAAAAGTTCTTTGTGGACAAACTGCAACAGGGATATGCTGTACCTCAGTATTCTGTAATACCGGCAGTGAATCAATTCTGGTTCGATCCTAACTGCCCAACATACGGCGCTGGATGGAGCATGGAAAAGAGGATTGAAAAAGCCGTCCAAATACTGAAGGAAGCGGGATATACCTGGGAAAGCGAAAATTAAAAAACCATTCATTATTCGGGATTTGCGATGTATTAGGTTTGAGCAAGAAAAAAGCTCTTGAACCCTGATATCGTACTGAATACGTCGCAGATCCCCCTTCCTAATTCTAACATAGAAAACCTGGTCCTCCCCCGCTTAGCGGGATCTTCGATGGGCATTGATTATTTATTAGGATAGCAAAAAAAATGGGAAAATACATAATAGGCAGGATTATACAGATTATAATCACGTTTTTCATCGTGATAAGTATAATATTTCTCCTGTTTAGAATTATACCCAGCGATCCAAGTTCTTTTCTTTTAACTCCCTCAATGACGGCAGAAGCTAAGGAAACCATAAGAAAGCAGTTCGGGCTCGATGAGCCGATTGCAGTTCAGTATTTCATTTATCCCAAGAACTTCATTCATGGAAATTTCGGGACTTCGTTTTACAGTGGCAGACCAGTAATGAGTATCATAATGGAGAGGATGTTGAATTCCATTTTACTGATCACTACAGCCGTAATCATTGCTTATATCATTGGGATTTCTATAGGAAAAGCAATAGCATGGAAAAGAGGAAGCAAGACGGAAAAATTCTTTGTGATCCTGGGGCTATGGTTTTATACCACCTTTACGCCGTGGCTTGGCATTATGTTTTTGTGGATATTCTCATTTAAGCTGAAGTTGTTTCCTCTTGGTGGAATGATAACCCCCGAGAAGTGGATTCTCGATCCTTCACTCATGGAAAAGATATGTGATATGGGGTATCATCTGATTCTTCCCCTAATAACATATGTGCTCCTCTGGTTTGGAGGCTATATGCTTTTAATGAGAAACAGCATGCTTGAGACATTGAAAGAGGACTACATAGTTACTGCCAGGGCGAAGGGGTTAAAGGAAAAGGTGATCAAGAATAAACATGCAGCACGAAATGCAATGCTTCCAATCGTTACTGCATTTGCCATAAGTGTCTCGTTTTCAATTGGAGGGGCGGTTTTGATCGAGACAATCTTTTCATGGCCGGGCATCGGGAGGACAATAGTAGAAGCAACACTGAGGCAGGATTACCCCCTTGTGCAGGGGGCATTTGCAGTTATTACGGTGGTCGTACTGTTAGCTAATTTTGTAGCTGATATAGCTTACGCGTATCTGGATCCGAGGATATCTTATTGATGAAATTGGCTCTATATTGATTAAATAAATGAAAGAAACAGAAAACAAGAAAGCAAGCCAAATCAGGCAGATTTGGGGTTTGGTAAGGAAGAGTACGTTCATAAAGCTGGGCGTGTCTATCATGATACTGTTTGGAATCATGGCTGTTTTTTCTCCCATATGGATACACATAAACCCGGAGATATATGACCCAATAATTGGTGTGGATCCCAATGTGCACGGCTCTGTCGGGCCTTCCTTGAAACACCCCCTGGGTACTGATGATATAGGCAAGGATCTGTTTTCTCAATTGCTCAGGGGATCACAGGTAGCCTTTATGCTCGGAATGATGGTTTCAGTGTTTTCAACAATCATAGGAGCCGCCATAGGTCTTATTGCAGGATATTATGGGAAAATATGGGATACACTTTTAATGAGACTTGCGGACATTATCTTAACTCTTCCAAGACTTCCTCTTCTCATCGTTATATCCGGTATTTTCGGCACCCAGAGCAACTGGATAATACTTCTCATACTCTCCTTTACGTTCTGGCCGGTAATATCCAGGGTCATCAGATCTCAGACCTTGTCATTAAGAGAAAGGCCGTTTATAGAGTCTGCAAAGGTTTCTGGTGTCAGCAACACAAGGATAATTGTAAAACATCTGGCGCCGAATGTGCTTCCAATAGCATTCTATTATCTAACAGTTACTGTTACAGGTGCAATTCTCGTTGAAGCAGGGTTAAGTTTTCTTGGATTTGGAGACCCGTCGAACATGAGCTGGGGAATGATGCTTCAATGGTGTTTTGTAAAAGGGTATGTTTTTAAAGCCCCATATTGGATGATTCCTCCGGGGTTGTGTATCTCGCTGCTTGCCTTCTCCTTTTATCTAATAGGCGTTGGATTGGAAGAGATGGTTAATCCCAGGCTGAAGAAAAGATGAATATATGGATACGGTACTTGAAATAAAAAATCTTGGAATGTCTTATGAGACTACGGAAGGTTCTGTCAGTGCTGTGGATAATGTTTCCTTCAGGATTATGAACGGGGAGGCTATGGGGCTTGTTGGGGAGAGTGGATGCGGAAAAACTTCTCTGGGGATGTGTATTATGAAACTTCTGCCGGAGAATGCAAAAATAACCAATGGCGAGATAATTTTTGACGGGGAGGATATAGTTCCGAAGACAGAAGATGAAATGAGGATGATAAGGTGGAAAGGGGTCTCTATGATATTCCAGGCGGCCATGAATGCCTTAAATCCGGTTTATAGGGTAGGAGATCAGGTCATAGAGGCCATAATGGCCCATGAGAATATTAAAAAGGAAGAGGCAAGAGAGAGGGTCCGTGATCTATACAAACTGGTAGGTCTTTCTCCAGAAAGAATGGAAAACTATCCCCACGAGTATAGCGGCGGAATGAGACAAAGGGCAATAATAGCAATGGCACTGGCATGTGACCCAAAATTTATTATTGCAGATGAGCCCACAACGGCCCTGGATGTCATCGTACAGGATGAAATAATAGATGAGATAAAAAACATCCAGAAGAAACTCAACATGATCATGATGTATATTTCCCATGATATATCCGTGATAGCGGAAACCTGTGATAAAATAGGCGTGATGTATGCAGGGAATTTCATTGAATATGCGGATACCTTTGCCTTATTTGACAACCCTCTCCATCCGTATACAAAGGCTCTGATGTCGTCTTTCCCGAGTATTAAGGGACCAAAAAAAGAATTAAAGCCTGTGCCAGGAGAACCTCCAAATCTATTGAATCCACCAAGCGGGTGCAGGTTTTATCCCCGTTGCAGTTATGCTGAGGAGATTTGCAGAAAAGAAAGGCCAGAGTTCATTGAAAGTGAAAGCGGTCACTTTTTGGCATGTCACCGGGTGATCTGATGGAAATGTTAAATATTGAACATCTAACAAAACTTTTCCCTTTAAAGAAAAAGTTGTTTTCAAGAGACCAACAGTATGTTCATGCTGTAGATGACATAAGCTTTAAAATAGAGAAAGGGAAAATATTGGGGCTGGTTGGTGAGAGCGGGTGTGGAAAAACGACAACAGCGAAATTGTTAGTAAGGCTATTGAATCCGACAAGCGGGAAGATATATATTGGGGGTGAAGATATAGCAGGTCTGAAGGAAGAGAACTTGAAGAAATTCAGGAAAAATATCCAGATGATATTTCAGGACCCATACGAGTCGTTGAACCCGAGACTTACAATTCATAGCACCATTGCGGAACCTTTGATAGCTCAGGGATTGTATAATTTAGAAAAGATCCATGATGCGCTGGAGGTTGTTGGATTAAAGCCACCAGAAGGATTTTTATACCGTTATCCTCATGAACTGTCAGGAGGGCAAAGGCAGCGGGTTGCAATAGCAAGAGCCCTGGTTATCGACCCGATCTTTGTAGTGGCAGACGAGCCAACTTCCATGCTGGACGTTTCAATAAGGGCAGGTGTTTTGAACCTCATGCTGGCATTGAGGGCAAAGTTTGATCTGACAGTCCTTTTTGTTACTCACGATCTGGCCGTAGCGAGATATATGTGTGACGATATTGCGGTCATGCACTATGGAAAGATAGTTGAAATAGGAAATGCAGAGGAGGTCATTAGAAACCCGAAGCATTCGTATACAAAAGCCTTGTTATCTGCGGTGCCTATCCCGGATCCCAGGGCTAAAAGAGAACGGATAAGAATCAGGGAAAAGGTTGTATAGGATTTTGGATTTACAAACAAGGGTATTCATATGTGCGTAAATAAAAGCAGGATAGTAGAGATTGCAAAAGATCTTATTAAATACAAAAGCTTAACAGGGACGGAAAAAGATATCGGCGAATATGTTTCCGGCTTTTTCGAAAGTATTGGAGTGGAATACGGGATATATGAAAAGGAAAAAGGAAGACCTAACATAATAGCCAGTTTGGGGCATGGCGAAAAAACCATCACCTTTAACGGGCATCTCGATGTCGTACCAATAGCAGATGAATCCATATGGGAAACAGATCCGTTTTCGGCAGAATTGAAGGGGAATAGACTCTTTGGCAGAGGGGCTTTTGATATGAAGGGCAGTTGTGCTGTCATGATGCATATCGCTGAAATATTGGCGAAAGAGAAACTCAATGGAAATTTGCAGATACAACTGGTTTCGGATGAAGAGAAAGGTGCAGAATTTGGGACAAGACACATAATAGAGTTGATAAAAAAGGGGAAAATCAAAAAGCCTGATTGTGTTATAATAGGTGAAGGAAGTGATCTAAAGATCAGAAACGGGGAGAGGGGCATACTGGTGTTTGATGTGAAGTTCAAAGGCCGGGCGGCACATACTGCAAAAGCAAGGTCTGATGCAATAAATGCCATAGTTCTGGCTTCAAAGGCCGTTCTCGCAATAGACAGGGAAATCGATAAATTCCATCCGGAGATAGGATCACCCGTCATAAGCGTTAATATGATATCAGGAGGAAAGGTCAAAAATCAGGTTCCTGGTGAGTGTGTAATCACAGTAGACAGGAGAACGATTCCAGGAGAAACAAAGGAAACTGTTTTAGCTGAAATAGAACAGCAAATAGACAGGGTTTTGGTAAAAGAGAGTTATAAGATTCTAAACACCTTATATGGACCGGCAAACATAACACCCAAAGACTCTTCTTTTGTGAAGACAGTTTTTGAGGTAATTAAGGATGCTTTAAAGACAGAACCTGAGTTTTATGTTGGTGAAGGAGGCGTGACAGACGCCAGGTTTTACAGGTATGCCGGGGTACCGACGATCATCTACGGCCCTTTCGGTGAACATGCACACGGCCCAAATGAATATGTGGACGTAGACTCATTGGAAAAACAGGCAAATGTGTACCTCGAATTGATAAA
>JAKLQB010000943.1 GCA_022013615.1 Desulfobacterales bacterium
ATTGTATGCAACCCAATAAGAAGTTAATGAAGTGCGTGCCTAATTGGAAACATGAAACAATCAAAATTTTAACGGAAAATCTTTTAAGCTCAACATACAGCGATCAGGTATCTTTATATTTTGATTGTTTAGAGTCGTTGCCAACGAATCAATATAGTGACTTAAAAAAAATCTTTACCCAAAAAGCAGGCAAGGAATTACGGAAGAATACTCTACAAATTCCAGGCATGGAGAACCTGCACAAAGTTTCAGTCAAACACAACATTAATTCTTGGGTAGTGTTTTCCGCAGAAGCTTATAGATATATCTGCATGAACAAAACACTCGCTAAAAACGCCCCTGACAGAATTATAAAAGCAATTGACGAAAATTTGTTGGAAAAAGATGATGAACATTTTTGGGAGAAGTTACACGATTTAAAAAGTACTGTGCTTATCAATAACAGGGAAATCACTGTGTACTTGTCTCTGATAGCAAGACGAAAAAATTGGAAAAACAAAATCGGCGAACACTACTTTACCATAATGTTGGATAAAATTTTTTCAAAAATAGAAGAACAAAAATAAATCATATAATCGGGTAAAGGGGAGATTCTAACTCCCCCTCCCCGCACCATCCGCCGTCGCAAAAGCGATGGCGTAAGATGCGTAAGATGTAAGATGGGACGTAGGTTCCAAAACGACTTCGTTATTCAAAAAGATATTTATAAGAAAGTAAATTGAGTAGTTAAATCGCTTTGGAACAAACGTTCCATCTTACATCACGGTGGGGGTCATTCAATATGAGTAATCAGCGAAAATTGTGAACAGGAAAGGATATGTTCAAGAAAATCGCAAAAAAACTTTTTGGCGAGAGTAGCATACCGGGATTGTCCGGGGGGTTTTTCCTGAACGTTCGTTGCAGCGTTTGCAGCGAAGAATTCCATCTGTTTATCAACACGTCGACCGATCTTATCCAGCATTTTGATGCGCAGGGCGGTCTGAGCTACTCATTGAAAAAGGAGGTTGTCGGTGGCCATTGCAGAAACCTGATCCAAGTGAGGATGGAATTCGATGGCGCCAGAAAACTCCTGAAAAAAGAAATCGAGAATGGGGAGTTTATCGAAGGGCCTTAGACCTACGTCCCATCTTACAGGCTAACATGCTATTTCAGCGCAAAAAGCCGCGCCCACTGAATAGCGGGTTAGGCCGGATATGGAGATGGCATGCTGGTTGGTGTCCGGGATGGAAGAGGTACATCACCTCCCTTCCTGATGGTTAGGGGTCAGATTGGCTGAGAGACACGATATGAAAAAATATAGGGAGACGGATTAAGGTGATGAAACTAATTGATTTGAGAAGTGATACGGTGACGAGACCCACGCCTGCCATGCGCGCTGAGATGGTTGATGCAGAGGTGGGCGATGATGTTTACGGCGAGGACCCAACAGTGAATCGTTTGGAGGAACTTGCAGCCGAAATGCTCGGCACGGAAGCGGCGATATATGCTTCCAGCGGGACGCAGACTAACCTCTTGGCTTTGCTGACCCATTGCGGTAGGGGTGACGAATACATCGTTGGACAAAAGGCTCATACCTATATACATGAAGGCGGAGGCGCGGCGGTCTTTGGTTCTATTCAACCTCAGCCATTGGATTTAGAACCCGATGGCACACTAAACCTTGACAAAGTTGCCGAGGCCATCAAGCCGGACGATTTCCACTACGCGCGCACAAGACTGTTGTGCCTGGAGAATACGAAGGACGGACGCGCATTGCCTATGGCCTATCTCAAAAGGGCACATGACTTTGCGCGAGACCACAGATTAAAATTGCATCTGGATGGGGCTCGTATTTTTAACGCAGCCGTAAGACTCCAGGTACCTGTGACTGATATCTCACGCTACTTTGATTCTGTGTCGATTTGTCTGTCAAAAGGGCTTGGCGCGCCTGTGGGGTCATTGCTCTGTTCAACCAGAGAGTTCATAAAGGAGGCCCGGCGATGGCGTAAAGTATTAGGTGGCGGTATGCGCCAGGTAGGAATCATTGCCGCCGCAGGGATCTATGCCCTGGAGAACCACATTGACAGACTGCAAGAAGACCACGAGAAGGCTGCTCTCTTGGACGAGGGGCTCAGGGAGATCAACGGGTTGGAGATCGAATCTTCGGCCATGCAGACCAATATGGTTTTTGTTAAGCCAGGCAAGGCGCATTCCGCAAGGCTGCCGGAATATCTGAAAGAAAAAGGTGTTTTGGTTGACGGAGATGTGAGAGTTCGCCTGGTGACACATTTGGACATCGATAAGGATGATATCCCAACGGTCATCCAGGCCTTTAAGGATTACTTTTAAAGTTAAAAGTCAAATGGCGTCAAATCTTCTTTTGACTTACCTTCATAATTAGATAAGTCAATCAAAGACCTGACCACTATTCATGAGTAAAGAAATCGCTTGAATCGGACTAACCACGCCCAGAGGACGTGGTTTTCCGAATTCAAATAAAGCTCCTGACCCCGGTTTTATCTGTTATTACGGGAGAGCAGGACGGCCCTGATTCTGACCGGGATCGTATGCGCGGATAAAGTCACTCCCCTTGAAATATTCCAGCCTGACGCCTGTTTCGTCAGTGATTTCAAGCCACCCAATTATGTCAACATAAAGCATCCGCTGATTATTCTCAATGCAATAATCCATGATCGTTTGCCGGTCAAAACCAGCCCAAATAAGAGAGAATAACGTTGTCGGTCCCACAACATAGGCATTGGATACCCACACTCCGTTGATGTAGAAGCCGACTTCATAGTCTGTAATAGTGGCCGGGCCCGGGATCCAGTTCCAAATCTCCGCCAAAACTTCGTCGCCTACACCCTCGGTCTTCAGAATCAATGTCTCAGGGGAGACGTCTACGTGTGCTTCGTAGTAATCCTCAGCCTGAGCTAATGCCGTCAGGCCCGACCACAACCCAAAGCAGACCACTGCCACCACGACCAATTTCGCAACTTTCTTCGGAAACATAATTAAACCTCCTTAAGATTAGGGTTTAAGAGGACAGAAAACGAATTTTGTTATCTTCCCTCCCTTTTTTGTGTTTATCACCATTTGCCAACAGAACGAATACCAAACAAAATTCGTATGGTAAATAGGTACTACTACTTAAAAACTTGTAGGTAAAAGTACCCAGTGTCTCGTCAACTTGATAATGTAAGGTAGAGATGTTTCAGTTTGATTCTGGCTTCAGAATTCGTAAAGCGCCAATTCACCTTTGCGTTGACATTGTTTCGTCGTTGTTGCCAGGCAGCCACTTTAGTTGTCAAGGTTTCTTTGTCAGGGATACGGCGATCAAGGCATTGACGAGAGATAAGACGTTTAGTTCAATTTCCGCCATATTGAGCCAACTGCCGTGCTTTGGTGTGTAGTTAAACTGAAGTCTATCAAGAAGACATCGTGCTTCGCTCGGTTCAAAAACCTCATACAGGGACGCGCCGCTATGGGTATTGACATTGTCCATAACAAGAGTCACCTTTTGCGCATTTGGGGGTAGTGCACATCAAGAAGGTATTTGATCTGCATTGCCCAGTCTGCCTTCGTTTGATTTCTTTTTATTTACTTTTTTCTTAAAAACCACCTGTAGATAGGGACGTTCGTGCAGAACATGCATTGAGACATATCATCCTTGACTTAAAATAATTTAGATTGTATAAACAAAACAAAATTGATTTTCACCTTCAACAAAGAGGGATTATGCGATAAACGACGTAAAGCCCAATTTCTGGTAAGAGATTGGGCATTTTTTTGGTAAGGAGTCCATGATGATTACAGATATAGTCTCAGGTGGACAATCGAGCCTTGATAGATGCTGACAAACCATTTAATCTTAAACAAAACGACCAAAAGGAGAGGATAAGGTGCCAGAAGCAGATAAAAGGAAATATCCGAGAATCAATTTATCCAGGAGTGTGGATTATGTTTGTTTAGATGATAAACATCAAAAAATTGAAGAGGGGAAGGGAAAGGTTTTGCACATTTTGAACATAAGTCAAGGTGGGGTTCTTATGGAAACCCCTAAAGTGATTAATTCAAAAAATATCCTAATAGTGACCATTGACCTTGAAGGTAGTACGATAAAGATAGGAGGAGAGGTAATTCATTCCAGGAAATTGGACCCCAATGGTGCGCTTACCGGAATCCGATTCGTAAAACCATATAACAAACAGCGAGAGATTATAGCTAAATTTATAAGGGCATATTACTACAGGGGAAAAACTGCCTAACACCCAACATAAAACCGTAAAAGCCTTATACTGTAATAAGTTGGGCGATCTTCATTTGTCACCAAAGAGGAGGTAATTAGATGACTGGCAAAGAAAGAACCCTGACTGCCCTGAGTATTCAAAAGCCTGATCGAGTCCCCTTGTATATTCACGGCATAAATGAGGTCCCTATAATCGGTATCGGACGTCACCTGACAGACGGTTTGCCGGAACC
>JAKLQB010000944.1 GCA_022013615.1 Desulfobacterales bacterium
CCTTCAGAGGGCCTGAGGAAAGGGGTGGTCATTAACATCGAGCACACAGTGAATTCCATAAAAGAGGCCATAGAGGAAGCCGAGACAATGGCTGGCTGTGAGATCAGCGCAGTTTATGCAGGTATAGCGGGCGGTCATATAAAGGGGTTTAACAGCCATGGAGTGATCGCACTAAAAGAAAAGGAGGTGACCAAAAAGGATATCGACCGTGTTATTGAGGCTGCCAGTGCAGTGGCCATCCCTATGGACCGTGAGGTCATACACACCTTGGTCCAGGAGTTCATTGTAGATGAACAGGATGGAATTTTGGATCCGTTGGGAATGTCCGGTGTACGCTTAGAGGCAAAAATTCATATTGTAACGGGTGCTGTGACCTCGGCACAAAACATTGTTAAGTGTGCAAATCGCTCCGGCTTGGATGTGTGCGATATCATTCTCCAGTCCCTGGCATCGAGTGAGGCAGTGCTGTCAAAGGAGGAACGAAATCTTGGAGCGGCGATTATCGACTTTGGAGGAGGAACGACCGACACGGCAATATTTTCAGGAGGAGCTATCAAGCACACGTCTGTTCTGCCATTAGGGGGAGATAATTTGACTTATGACATCGCTATAGGGCTCAGAACACCCAAACTGGAGGCGGAGAAGATCAAGATCAGATATGGATGCGGCCTCTCCTCATTGATCGGCCGGGACGAGACTATTGAGGTGCCTGGTGTGGGGGGAAAAAAACCGCGGGTTCTGTCACGGCAGGTCCTGGGGGAGATACTGGAACCGCGGGTTGAAGAAATATTTTCCCTGATCTACAGCGAACTTACGCGCTCTGGGCATGCAGACACTATCAGATCTGGTGTGGTCATCACTGGAGGTTCAGCCGAGTTGCAAGGAGTTACAGAGTTGGCTGAGCAGATATTCAACTCGCCTGCCCGCGTGGGCTACCCTCAAGGGATGAGCGGGCTGGTAGAAATAGTCAACAAACCAATGTATGCAACAGCAGTTGGTCTCGTCCTGTACGGATCAAAGACAAATAAGAAGGCCAAAAAGTTTCGGATAAGGGATACAAACATTTTTAATCGTGTCATGGGCAGAATGAAAAAATGGTTTAAGGATATCATTTAGGCCATAAACCCCAACCTTATAGTAAAGGACTCTTTTAGCGGTGTAGTCCAGCCAAAGGCAGGGTTGTATAAACTCGCTAAACAATTTTATAATTATAATAGAAGGAGGGAAGAAATGAAATTTGAATTTGTAGACGAAAAGGAACGGTACAATGCTAAGATAAAGGTATTGGGTATTGGAGGCGCAGGTGGCAATGCTATCAACAATATGATCGCCTCCAAATTAAGGGGAGTGGATTTTATTGTTGCGAATACGGATTGTCAGGACCTTGACCGATCCACATGCTCCCAGAAGATCCAGATAGGACCATCAGTCACTATGGGTCTCGGCGCCGGCGCTGACCCAGAGATCGGGAAACTATCCTGCGAAGAAAGTATCAATGAGGTCAGAGATGCCATAGATCATCCCGACATGGTCTTTATCACCGCCGGGATGGGAGGTGGAACAGGAACAGGGGCATCTCCTGTGGCAGCAAGACAGTGCAAAGAAAGCGGCGCCCTGACTGTAGCTGTGGTGACCAAACCCTTTTCATTTGAAGGAGAAAGGCGGATGAAAAGGGCGATGGCGGGAATAGAGGAGCTCAAAAAAGAGGTTGACAGTCTCATTATCATCCCTAATGAGCGGCTCAAAGTATTGGGTGGTAAAAGCACATCCTTTAAGGATCTTATTGCACGGGCGGATGAAGTGCTCCTTCAGGCTGTGAAAGGAATCTCAGAACTTATCATAAGCAACGGCTTTATCAATTTAGATTTTGCAGACATCAAAAGGGTGATGGAGCAGATGGGCACCGCCATCATGGGAATGGGTAGTGCACGTGGAGAGAACAGAGCCGCGGAGGCGGCCCAGATGGCCAT
The DNA here is from genome assembly GCA_022013615.1 of Desulfobacterales bacterium. The sequence goes on from JAKLQB010000944.1 coordinate 1,971, forward strand.
CAACAGCCCGCTTCTCGAAGATATTTCCATAGGTGGGGCTCGGGGATTACTTATGAACATAACCGGTCCCTCTGACATGACAATGGAAGAAATCGATGAGGCCTCCAACTACATCAAAGAGGAAGTGAACCAGGACGCGGAGATATTCTGGGGCGTCGTCTTTGATGATACCCTGGAGGATGAGGTTCATGTTACTGTTATTGCTACCGGCATAGACAATGGGGCTGGCAGTAATAGCAATTATTGCACGCCTGATTACAGTAATGTGGTTAAAATCAGAGATATGACGCCTGAAGAAGCAGGAGAAAGCTGGACCGTCAAAATGAACGGCGAGAGCCTTGATACCCCCACGTACCAGAGAAAGGGCAAAGAACTTTCGACTTGTGCTAAAGAGGGCGAGATCAGCCTGCGAAGAAAGAGTATCATCAATAGATTCCAGCTAAAGGATAATCTGGATTACCCTACATTTCTCAGAGAAAAGGCCGACTGACAAGGTACGGGTTACAGGTTGCAAATCGCAGGATCATTGAAAAACTGAGCGTAACTCTTTACATATTGGAAGGTAAATTGAAACATGCCACAAGACATTGTTTCCATTTACAGAACCAGGTTAGCCAGGGAGAAGGGAGCAGTCAAAAAAGATTGGGGTGGCAGGCTGTCAGTTGCGCTTACCTACCCCAATTATTACCGCCTTGGCATGTCAAACCTGGGCTTCCAGGTTGTTTACAATATTCTGAACCAAAGGCCCGACGTTGTTGCGGAGCGTGTTTTCCTGCCTGAAGGCCAAGAGATGTCCCTCTACCTTCGGTCAGGAAAATCGCTCATGTCGTTGGAATCCCAGGCTCCCCTCCAAAAATTCGACCTTGTTGCCTTTTCCCTCTCCTTTGAAAATGACTATCCAAATATCCTGAAGATTCTGGAAATGGGAAAGATCCCCCTTCATTCTGATGAAAGATCCTACCCATGCCCTTTGATCATGGCCGGAGGCGTTACGACCTTTCTAAACCCTGAGCCTTTAGCCGCCTTTATTGATTTCTTTTTGATGGGTGACGCCGAGGCAAATCTAAATGAATTTATAGATCATCTTTTAGATCTAAAATCGCCCAACCTCAAAAGAAGCGATATTGCAAAAAATCTTGCCACAAATATGACCACTCTTTATGTCCCTTCACTTTACGAGCCGGAATACCATAAAGATGGAACCCTTAAATCCTTTCTGCCCAAAGAGAGTAAAGTACCTGAGAAAATCAAAGTGGCATTTTCCGCAACTGGCGGATCCACAGAACAAAAGGTGCCTCTTTCTACGATCACAACACCGGATACAGAATTTGGTAACAAGATTCTGATCGAACTGGGGAGGGGATGCGGCCGTTCATGCCG
>JAKLQB010000945.1 GCA_022013615.1 Desulfobacterales bacterium
GCTCTATCGTGGTGAGGAGACCGAAAACCGGCACAAGAGCGCTGAAATGCTTGAAGAGAAGTTTCCAGACGGCAAATACATGGATGTGCCCGGCTTATGCAAAGTGGCAACCATTGATGAGATAAAGGTCCAGGGCTGGAGCCTGAATCCGGGTCGCTATGTGGGAGTTGCTGATCGTGAAGAGGATGACTTTGACTTCCGGGAGAAATTGGTTGAATTGAATAATGAATTGGAGTTGCTCAATGCGGAGGCAAGGGAGTTGGAGGAGCAAATTGGGGAGAATGTGGTGAAGTTGTTGGATGGAGAGTGATGAAGAGAGTATTGCCGTTCGCCGAGTTGGTAGAGATAAATCCGCGCGTCACGCTAGAGAAAGGAACTAAGTATCCTTTTGTCGAGATGGGGGTTGTAGAATCTAGCAGGCGCTACGTCCATGTGGCACGGGTACGTCACTTTAAGAGTGGGGGAGCTAAGTTTTTGGCTGGGGATACCTTGTTCGCCCGAATTACTCCATGCCTTGAAAACGGGAAAATAGCGCAGTTTCAAGCGTTCAAAGGTACAGCAGCGTTTGGATCAACCGAGTTTTTCGTTTTCCGTGCTCGGTCAGATATCTCCGACCCGGCATACGTTTACTATCTTGCGAAGTCCGACTTTATTAGGAAGCCCGCCGAAAAAAGCATGTCAGGCGCTTCCGGTCGTCAGCGCGCAGACCTCAAATCAATCGTCGATCTTGAGGTGCCGGCGCCCCCTCTCCCCATCCAACGCAAAATCGCCGCTATCCTCTCCGCCTATGACGACCTGATCGAGAACAACCTGCGGCGGATCAAGATTTTAGAGGAGATGGCCCAGGCCCTCTATCGCGAGTGGTTTGTCAAATTCCGTTTTCCCGGCCATGAAAATGTCCGAATGGTTGATTCCCCACTGGGGAAGATTCCGGGTAGGTGGGAAGTAATTGATCTCGTTGATTCGTGTAATATAGTTATGGGTCAGTCGCCCAAGTCGGAATTTTACAATACCTCTGGAGACGGCCTTCCATTCCATCAAGGCGTTACTAACTTCGGCCCAAGATTTCCGACTGAACGGGTATTTTGCACAGTGAAAAACCGCATTGCTGAAAGCGGAGATATTTTGTTAAGCGTTCGTGCACCTGTCGGTAGAATCAACCTTGCAGACAAACGACTTATAGTAGGAAGAGGGCTCTGCGCTATCCACAATAAAAACGGCCAACAATGGTTTACCCTCCATCAATTGAAGGAAAGGTTCCAGCAGGAAGATACAATGGGAGGGGGTACTATTTTTAAGGCAGTAACCAGAAAGGATGTTGAAAGCATTGAATTCCTGAACCCGGCCAATTTGACCGTCCAGGCTTTTGAAGAGATTTGTCACCCAATCGAGGCGCAAATCAAAATTCTCACTGAGAAAAACAACAACCTCCGCCAAACCCGCGACCTCCTCCTCCCCAAGCTCATCTCCGGAGAGCTGGACGTATCCGATCTTGATATAAAAATAGGAGGGTATATGCAATGAGCCAGGTATATAATGTCTATTGCGATGAGTCCTGCCACCTTGAGAATGATCACCAGTCAGCTATGGTACTGGGTGCGGTCTGGTGTCCACTGAAAAATTCACGTGACATCGCCATTCGCATCCGAGAAATCAAGGCCCATCACAATATGAGACCTGGCTTTGAAATCAAGTGGACAAAGGTATCACCGGCCAAGACAGAATTCTATTTAAATGTTATCGACTATTTCTTCAGTGAACGAAACTTACATTTCAGGGCCTTGATTGTTCCCGACAAATCCAAACTTCAACATGAGTCTTTCGATCAAACTCACGATGACTGGTATTACAAGATGTATTTTGACATGCTGAAAGTAATTCTGAGTCCCAAGGCCAGATATCGGATTTATCTTGATATCAAAGATACGCGCAGTGCAACAAAAATTACCAGGCTACACAATGTATTGTCTAACAATCTCTATGACTTTTCGAGAAATATAATAGAGCGCGTTCAGACAGTGCGATCTCACGAAGTGGAAATCCTTCAATTAACAGATCTTCTTATCGGAGCCATTTCGTATATAAACAGGAGGCTTTCAACAAGTGTCGCCAAACAGGAATTGATCAAAAGGATACAAGAGCGATCTCATTACAGTTTAACCCGTACAACGCTACTCCTGGAAAACAAATTTAACCTCTTTCGGTGGCACGCATCGGAGTTGCAATAATGAAGGAAAAGCCTGGTTGGTTGCCTGAAATGGTTTCCATAGACGGTGTATGGGAGGTCGTGCTATCTCGCCTTTACAATATATTTGATAGAGATTTCAATAAATTAAAGCCTGTATTTAGTGCTATGCAGGTATGGTGGGACCGGCGTGTCTTAAATGGTGAACAGTATGAAGAAGGATTCTGGCATCTTATATCAAGATATGAAAGAAGAACAGGAGAAAGACTCTTAGATCCCAGACGGGCTGAACGTCTACCATGGTGTTGTCCAACCCTCATCAATGCACAGGACAATGCTGTCAGGGTCTGGGATTATAAAGAAGGGAGTGGCCGTGTTCGCACTTATGTCTGGCTGGAAGACTGGGACTATGTAGTTATTCTGGAAAAACGAAAGCTCCGCATCGGCAAGATAGCATTTTTGATAACAGCATTTCATGTTGACGGAAAATCACGAAGAAAAAATCTTGAAAGGAAATATTTGAAAAAAGTGGTATAAATGCAATCACCGCCCCGAAGGACGGTGAAAGATCTCCTTTTACACGTGGTAAATGAGTTGTATATATTATCGACAACAAGGCCAGGGAAGTCAAGAAATATTTTCGCACAATTTGCTGAATCGCTCAACAAAAGGAGTGTAAGTGACGGATTATTCAGAAAACACTTTGGTTGAGCAACCAGCAATTGCTTTGTTTGAGGAACTTGGGTGGGAGACAGCCAATTGCTTCTACGAGTTCGACCAGGGGGGCGGAAGCCCTCTGGGTCGTGAAACCAGGGCAGAGGTCGTTTTGGTATCCCGCCTCCGTCCTGTTCTGGAGAAACTGAATCCTGATCTGCCTGCAGAGGCGTTCGATCTGGCAATCGAAGAGTTGATCCGCGACCGCTCGCGCATGAGCATGGCACAGGCTAACAGTGAAATCTACCGGCTTATCAAAAACGGCATAAAAGTGAAGATTCCTGATGCAGATGGTGATGGGGACACCATTGAGATCGTTAAAGTGATTGACTGGAATGATCCTGCAAATAACGATTATTTCCTGGCCTCCC
>JAKLQB010000946.1 GCA_022013615.1 Desulfobacterales bacterium
GAGAAATTCGGACCCCAATCCATTCGGTAGCAGACGAATTTACATCATTCCATTATTCCACCATTCCATTATTCCACGTGTGGCGCAAGATTACCAAGCCTCATTAAACACTTATAATTTCAATAACTTGTAGAAACTCCGAGACGTTGAAATAGCGTCCATTCAATCCCGCCAGGATATCGCGGGGCTTAATCGGCTCTCGATTGGCCCCCCCTCCCCTTTTCACGGTCTCAAGAGCCGACGGATACTTCAAGTCCTGATTTTTTACCACCGGGGGGAACCCCCAGTCAAGCCATTTGGCCTCTCAGACTTACCAATTCCCGCTGGGGCGGAATTTAGATTTTCGATGAACCTTTAATCCCGCTTTCAGTCCCGCTTTTAGCGGGAAACCCGTGAACGGTTACGAGCATTTTAATAATAACGCTAAAGAAATCAGCTTACCTCGCCGATAATACGAGAAGATACCAAACGGCAACGGTTTATCTTCTCTCTGCGAGGTTAGGTTTAACCTGTCCGGTTGTTTCATTTCATAACCTTTGTCGACACATATGGTGACTCCAATTTTAAGAACCTCGGAAAGGGGGCTGCATGAAAAATCATTACAACATCGTCTTTGAAGGGAAAACCGTACCAGGAAAAGAGATCGACTTGGTTAAAAAGGCTCTGATGAACATACTTAAAGCCGATGACCAGAGCATTAACCGTCTATTTTCCGGCAAACGTGTGTTGATTCGAAAAAACGTGGAAGCGGCAACTGCCAAAAAGTTCCGAAAGGCATTCGAAGACATCGGGGCCGTCTGCAATCTCGAGCAGGTAGAGGTATCGGGTGAGGTAAGTGCCCCCGGTCAACAGGAAGGGGTAGAAATGACGGAAGCAGATTCCAGCAAAAATCAGGCTGTAAAACCAGTATCCGCTCAATCCGTCAGAACCTCTGAAGGAGAAGAAATGATAATCACCAATATTGAAACTGTACCAGGGAAAAGCATTGTGGAGCATTTTGGGCTGGTTTCCGGCAGCACAATCCGGGCAAAGCATCTGGGAAAAGATTTGATGGCCGGCCTCAAAAACCTGGTTGGAGGGGAGCTCAAGGGTTACACCCAACTGCTACAAGAGTCCCGAAAACAAGCTATGGAGCGTTTGATTGAACAGGCCCGCCAGTTTGGGGCGAACGCCATCGTCAACATCCGGTTTTCCACATCCTCTGTTGCACAGGGCGCAGCCGAATTGTACGCCTACGGTACAGCCGTCCGGGTTGAATAGAAGGAGACCATCAATGTATGACCTGATTATTTTTTTGATTCTGATTACGGTCGGTTACATAGCCGGTACCCTGGCGGAAAAACGGCATTACCGTTCCATCCGGAAACGGGAAAACGCATTTCTTAATCTGCCAGCCGTGACCATGAAGGATGTCGGCTATCCTGCCGAAAAGGTGAAATCGGCTCAGATGGTCTATGGAAGTGCAGTAATTTCAATAGATTATTTCAAACGAATGCTCGCGGGGCTTCGTAATATCTTCGGCGGCACGGTTAAGTCCTACGAAAGCCTCATTGACAGGGCTCGCCGGGAAGCCCTCCTGCGAATGAAGGAAATGGCCGGGGGTGCCACTGTGATAGTGAATGTCCGCATCGAAACATCCACTATCGGCAAGAGGGCCAATAAAAAGGGCGTGGGGTGTCTGGAGGCAATAGCATACGGGACTGCCCTTACAATAGAAGGGTAGATGGTAACTGGAACCTGAGTTACTGTAGATGAAGTATACGCCCCGTCAGACTGAGTCCAATGTAAATGTGACACCCACCTCACCCATACGAGAGTTTTTTGTGCTTATGGGTGGGTTATTGGGCATTGTGATCCTCATCTACATTTTGTTAGGGTTGGCAGTAAACCTGATTGTGCCGCACATCTCAGTAGATCTTGAGAAAAAAATGGCAGCACCCTTTATCCGGTCCATGTATGCGCAGGACGCGGATACCATTCGCCAGCATTACGTGCAGGCCTTGATAGACGATTTACAGGTGCGCTGCGCCACCCTTCCCTACCACTTCCAGGTCCATGTCCGGAAAGCACCAACCATCAACGCGCTGGCATTGCCGGGCGGGCATATTATCGTATTCACCGGGCTCCTGGACAAGGTGACATCCGAAAACGAACTGGTTTTTGTTCTTGCCCATGAGATGGGCCATTATGCACATCGGGATCATCTCCGAGGTCTGGGTCGGGCCGTCGTGTTCATGACGATTTCTGCCTTCCTGTTTGGGCCTGAAAGTGGCGCCAGCAGAATGGTAGCACGCGGACTGAGCATGACTGAGATGAGTTTTTCCCGAAGTCAGGAAACTCAGGCAGATGAGTTTGCCCTGGAAACATTGAATTGTGCCTACGGACACGTTGCAGGTACAACTGATTTTTTTGAAAAAATTCCCAGGGAACAGGACCCCGGCAGGTTCGGGCATTATTTTTCTTCGCACCCGGAAAACCGCCAGAGAATCTCCCATCTCCTAAATATAAGCCGTGATCGAAGTTTCAAGCTGGCCGATCGCAAACCACTGCCAGAAGCCATAAAGCGGTCCAAGGACTCAAGCACAGGAAAACCCTCGCCTTCTGCGTATCCATAAGCTGTCAAAATGAAAGGCCTAATCCCGCATTGTGCCAATTATTGACAATTAAGCTCAATTTCATTATACTTCTCCCCAAATATGACGGTATCGTAAAAAGTAAAAATTTACAGCATTACCCAAGTTGGCTCAGCCATAACCTACTGAAATAATTCGTAATTCCTAAATACCGGAATTCCTAAATCCATGTAAAAAGGACTTTATACATGGGCATCAATTGTAAGCCTATAAAAGGAGGATGGAAGAAATGAAAAGACCTCTTGGTTGTCATATTGTTTCTGAAGGGATTTTCCTAAAACTGTAGCTCACGCCTTCCTGTAACCAAACTCATCATGGGAAGAACATGCATTTAAGGAAATGCGATCTGTTTTTCCAGGATGGATGTTCGAAAAATGGAGGCATTGGGCACCCTTGCCGGTGGCATTGCCCACGACTTTAATAATCTCTTGATGGGGGTATGGTTGGCACGAAGACGGAGGAAAAACAAGCCCTAATAATACGGAGTGAAAGGCCATGACTTATCCGATTGTGCTCGTCCATGGCGTGTGTCGTTTTGACGTCTTGTTGAACGACGCCCTGAACCTCGACAATAACGATGATCCGGAGCTTGACAACCTGCATTATTTCAAAGGCATACGGACGATGCTAAAGCAGAAAGGATATATCGTTTATCA
>JAKLQB010000947.1 GCA_022013615.1 Desulfobacterales bacterium
ATCCTCACCATATAGGTAATATGCCTGCGGGTCAAAATCATTCCAACTTCGCTTTAAACACAAGGCTTTCTGCGCCTCGTTACGATACTTGGTGCAAGATTCAGGTAATATATCATTTTCTATCTGCTTTGGCCAGTTCACAAGCAGTCTTTGGTTCATTAAGGGGAGAAGTATCTAATCCTGGCGGTTGCGGCCCGTTAATCTCTTGTAAAGCGAGGCTATAAGACTATCTTAAGCCGCTCGTTCAGGGGGAACAAGATATCCAGTTCTATGCCCTCCTTTTCTCTCAGGGCATTAAGTTTATGGGGAGCAATCTGGTCGGTTATCTTTTTGCAGAGGTAGTTGACACATATCACATGGCGGGCCTTGAGCAGGCAGCCGCCTTCTCCCAAGAAAAAACAGCTTTCCTTATCATGCCTCTTTGTAGGAAGTTTTACATCAAGCAAGAGATTGATCAGAAGAAGCCATCCGTCATACTTGTTCTCCAGCCCGGCACCGCAGCAGGACCCGCCCTCATTCTTCTCACAGTCCCTGCATATATCCAGGATGCCTGCTTCCCCCATCTCCTTGTGAGAGGCTTGTATCGCATCTTCTATCCTTGTCAAATAGTCAACAATGGGTTTGTCCTGAATAAGCGGGCCGCTGAAACTTTCATAACAATGTTCGGCCCAGTCAATCTTTTCCTCAATGGGGCTTGAAAGGGTTATCTCATCTGTGTCCATTGTACAGCAGCTTTTATTCTTGCCTGATGGTTCTGTGGCTATCAAAATCTGGCCGTGCTCGATGGGGATCAAGCTCAAGAACTTTTCTTTTTCTTCGGAGTACGCTTTTTCCCTCTGCCTGCCTTTTTCTCCTCTTTTTCCTCCTTGTCGCCAAAGCTTTTAAGTCCTTCGGCCAGATCTCTAAGCTTCTTATTCACCAGGTAATTGATTGTCCCTTTTGGATAGGTGCCGTCGGCCTTCCTTTCCCCTGCCTTTTTCCCAGTCAGGATCTCGATACCATCATCAATGGTCTTCACAGGATATACGTGGAACTGGCCCTTTTTGACCGCCTCAACCGCATCCTTGCGAAGCATCAGATCCTTCACATTGCTCTCGGGGATTATGACCCCCTGGCTTTTGTTCGCGCCCATTTTGAGACAACAGTCATAAAACCCCTCGATCTTCTGATTGACGCCCCCAATAGCCTGCACCTCTCCCTTCTGATTGACCGAACCGGTGACCGCAATACCCTGTTTAATAGGTGCCCCCGAGAGACTCGACAGCAGCGCATATACCTCTGTAGACGAGGCGCTGTCACCGTCCACGTTGCCATATGACTGCTCAAAGGCAATGCTGGCACTCACAGTCAGGGGTTTGTCCTGGGCAAATTTTTTGCGGAGGTATCCGCTGAGGATAAGCACACCTTTGTTGTGTGTATTGCCGGACACATCCGCCTCTCTTTCAATATTTATGATGCCCGCTCGGCCCATAGAAGTGGAGGCGGTGATTCGAGAGGGCTTGCCGAACATATAGTCTCCAAGGGCATAAATAGCAAGGCCATTCACCTGTCCCACGATTTCACCGTCCACATCTATCATCAGGGTCCCTCGATCGATCATTTCCTGGATGTGTTCCTCGATCATGTTAGAACGGTATATTTTGGCCTCTACGGCCTTATTGATATGTTTTTCCTGGACAACCGGGTCACCCTTGTGGCTGGCCCAGAAATCGGCCTCACGGATTAGATCTGTGATTGCAGGAAAACTGGTGGAGATTTTCTCCTGCCTTCCGGTCATCCGGACCGCCTGTTCCACGATTGCGGCCACCGCTGTCCTGTCAAAGGGCTTCAATTTTTCTTCATCCGTTTGCATCTTGATAAACCCTGTGAACTGCTGAATGCTTTCTTTATTCTTGTCCATGGAGGTATCAAAATCGGCCCTGACTTTGAAAATCTTTTTTACATCCTCGTCATAGTGCTGGAGTAGATGGTATAGGTAGGTATCTGAAATAACGACCACTTTTAGGCTCAGATCAATGGGATCCGGCTTAAGCCCTGTGGTAGTGAAGAGGTAAAATGGGTCATAGGTTTCAATTTCAAGCCTTTTACTTTTAAGTGCCCTCTTGAGCGCCTTCCACACACCCGGCTCCATAATGGCATCCATGAGATTAAACACCAGGTACCCACCATTTGCTTTGATCAGCGAACCAGCCTTGATCTTGCTGAAATCCGTCCGCCATACCCCGCTTCGATCAACAACACGCTCAATGCTCCCGAAGATGTTTCGATATGTGGGATAGTCCTCAACAATGACTGGTGGCTCTTTTTGCTCACTATTGTCTACCAGAAGATTGACCTGGTACGGTTGAAACCGGTCGGCCTCCGGAAGCAAAGGCGAAAGGCCAGGGATCTGCACCTGGCCCTGGGGCGCAAATATCTGTTGGAGATTACCGGCCATATCTTCGAGCACGGCCTCCAGGTGTTTTTTAATTGGCTTGCTTTTGTATTTTTTAATGAGTGGAGCCGTGAGGTCGGATGCATGTTTCATGAACATCATACGATCCATTTCCTCTACTTTTTCCTGGACCTCTTTTTGAAGGTCTCTTAGTTCGAGAAAAATCTGATCTATCTGATCTGTCAGGCTGGCATGTTTTTCTTTCAGCTCATCAAATTCTTTTTTTGGGAATCTTTCCTTTTCAACCATCCCCTCAAGTTGGTCGATATGAACCGGATTTCCATCAACCACGGGCATTACTTCAGGGCGTTTGACCTGTCCCACCTGGACATCCACAAG
>JAKLQB010000948.1 GCA_022013615.1 Desulfobacterales bacterium
CATATAGTCCGGGTTCTATGATATAGTGCATGCGGCCCACGCCCCACCGGGCCTTAATGCTCCCCCAGCGATCGGCCCGAACCAATGTTGAAGAAATCCGGGGAACAGCCCCCACTGAGGTCTTAATAGAACCCTCCACAAATGGCTGATTAAGGCTGGGCAGGCTCAACTGAGCCTTTCCTCCCTGGGCTCAGCAACTGGTTGTCAGATCTTTGCTAATCACCGATCCAATGAGAGGCTGATCGGCCTGAAAATCAACGGTTTTCCGGGCCGAAGGACTATCTTGCCCTTGATTCATAATAAAATTCCCCCAACTCTCCTGTTTATCCACCAAATTGCAACAGCGCTAAAAAACCATTGGAACATATCCATCCTTGATAAGATCGGATATTATTGTGCCCACATAATCCACTTTCAGCCCAAGATCCTCTATTTTTTCAGAGATGCCGTCACGGTCGGAAATAAATTTGCAAGCAATCGGTTTCTCAACGACACCAATTTCCTTCGCAGTTTGGGCTATACGTTCGTCTTCAACAAGGAGACGCTCAGATGGACCAAAAAAGATGATTTTGACCTTATCCATCCAGCCTTCAGTAAGCGCCCGACTTGCATACATCAGACCTGTTAATGCCTTTTCATTTTCGCCAGTAGCAATGATCACCAACAGTTTTGAGCTCATAATAATCCTCCTTCATCTCGATTGATAAATAATAGCTTTTTGAATGCAGCTTGGTAAGGTCACCAGTTGTGTGTTATTCCCCTTGAAGGGATCGTTTCATGAGGGCCAGGTAATATTCCATGATGCCTTCAACCGTGCAGTAACAAACGCGTGGTCCATCAATTTCCCCCTGTATCCAGCCTGTTTCCTTCAAGACCTTAAGATGCTGCGATACACTTGACTGGGCCAGAGGAAGGGCATCCACAATATCACCGCAAACACACCTTTGTTCAGGGGGTTTATTCTCCAGCATGCGAACAATCTCTACTCGCATGGGATGGGCAAGTCCTTTGGAAAGTTCGGCCAGTCTCTTTTTGCATACAGCAATAGACATTTCCCCTATATCCTTAAACTCAACCGCTTTATCTTCAAACATAAATTTTTGTTCTTTCATATAGAGTTCTTTAACTTGAAGGCTTCTTAGCCTTTATGTATGCAGAAAATGCTATCCCCTCAATGACATACCCAAAATTCCAACTCTTGATTTTGCCCTTTGATTATTCCATATCTTCTCGGTTTTTAATCGTTTATCGTAAATAAACGATTTTATTGCCAAAACCTTCCTCTGTCAAACACTTTTTGTTTAATCGTTGAACATGGAGAGGCCATATCCCAAAATCTGTTTACATAAAGTCTGAGAGGGTGATACTGTAATTAGAGTTTTATTCAGGATGCTGAAAGAAAAAAACTCTGTTTTAAATTCGTACAGGCTTATATGGAGGCTTAGCGGATGGACCTTAAAGTAATGCTCACAACTTTTGGGATGATATTTCTGGCTGAATTGGGCGACAAAACTCAACTGGCGACCTTTGCCTTTGCCGCTGAAAGCAAAACTCGGTTGGCTGTATTCCTTGGATCTGCAGGTGCACTGGTACTGACCTCCTTGCTGGCCGTTGTCTTTGGATCCGCCGTGAGCAGGCTAATTCCGGCAAATTATATTAAAGTGGGGGCTGGGGCTCTGTTCGTCCTACTGGGTTTATGGATGCTGTTATCTCCAGGAGGCAAATAGATGAAAAACAGGAAATCGTTTAGACTTTGGGTTTCCTTGTGCGGCCTCATGTTCTCCCTGTCAGCGGTATGTTTAGGAGCAGGATGTTCGAAGGTTCTTTCGGGGAAGAGTGCTGAACCTGTAAAAGGCTGGACCTGCGATAAAGAAGCAGACGAAGCTATGAAGCAAAACGATTATGAGGCTGGCATTTCTCTTCATGAACGGTTTTTAGAGAAGGAACCTGAAAACGCACTTGCCTTGTACCACCTGGGATATGCCTACGGCCAGATAGGAGAACATCTGAGGGAAGTCCCTCTCTATGAGAAGGCTATTGCCCTTGGCTTTATAAGAGATTACATCTTCTTTAACTTGGGAATGGCATATGGGGAATTGAATCAAACGGAAAAGTCTATTAGTGCCTTTAAACAGGCCTTGGATATGAATCCCGGCAATGCTGATAATCATTTTGGGCTGGCCATGGCTTATCAGAAGAGTGCTGCCGACAAGCTGGCAGAAGAAGAATTCTTGAAGGCCATAGAAATCGATCCTCGACATGTGGAGGCACGATTATTACTGAGCTTGCTCTATGCAGACTGTGGTGAACTGGAAAAGGCCGCCGGCCAACTACGTAAAACCCTGGAAATAGACCCAACCAATGAAAGGGCACGCCATTTCCTGGAAAGAATCGAGAAGGAATAGCAGGAGTCTCCTCAATAACCTCACATGATCGATGCAATCTTCTTACTGCCGGAAGACGTCCGATATGTTGCAATCTATTATAGATGGCAAACTCGAATCGAAGTCTAAGGAGGAAATACTAATGGCAGCAAAATCAAGACAGGTTGTCATAAACGAATTTATTCAAAAAGACCTTTTTGCTGACTATCTGGGAGCCACTATTGAAATAATTGAACCGGGTTATAGCCGTGTCTCGATTACAGTCACCGAAAAAATGGCCAACTTTCATGGTACTACTCATGGGGGCTTGATTTTTTCGTTAGGGGATATCGCATTTGCGGCAGCGAGTAATTGGTACTGTCAAGTTTTTTGTGTGAAATTTGATTCAACCAATTCTTTGAAGAATGGCAGGTTCTTACGCACTTTCCCTATAGGGTTTGACTTCCAATGCAACTCCATTTTAAGG
>JAKLQB010000949.1 GCA_022013615.1 Desulfobacterales bacterium
GCAATGGAAACTGAAAGGATAGAAGAAGCCAGAGGTCTGGGTTTTTTTGAAAAATATCTCTATATCTGGGTGATTCTGTGTATTGTAGCCGGGATTATCCTTGGAAAGGTTGCACCGGGCGTTGCCAAATACCTGGACGGATTGGCTATTTATGTGGGGGAAGCACCCGTTGTCTCCATACCCATAGCGATCTGCCTTTTCTTCATGATGTACCCCATAATGGTGAAGATCGACTTCGCCGAGGTGATTAAAGCCGGAAAAAGCGGAAAACCCGTTTTGCTCACGCTCTTCGTAAACTGGGCCGTCAAGCCTTTCACCATGTACGCAATCAGTGTGTTTTTTCTTGGGACGCTTTTCTACGGATTCATCGGTCCCGAAGCGGTAGACCATGTGAAGATGCCCTTCGGTCTGGATCTGCCGGTAGGCGCCATGCACGGCGACGGGCAGGTAGTGCTGGTCAATGGCATGAAAATGCTTGAGGTTCCTCTATGGCGCAGTTACCTTGCGGGTTGTATCCTTTTGGGAATCGCGCCATGCACGGCCATGGTCCTGGTCTGGGGATTTCTGGCGCGAGGAAACGACGGTCTCACCCTGGTCATGGTGGCCATAAACTCGCTTACTATGCTCGTGCTCTATGGAGTGCTTGGGGGATTTTTGCTGGGTGTCGGCCGTCTTCCGGTTCCCTGGCAGGCGTTGGTCCTTTCCATCGGGATCTATGTGGCGCTTCCTCTGGTAGCGGGCTATATCTCTAGGAAAGCGATTATCAGCTCCAAAGGAGAGGAATGGTTCAAGGAAAAGTTCCTGCACGTGTTGACCCCGGTCACGATCATCGCCCTGCTCATCACCCTTGTCCTGCTATTCAGTTTCAAGGGCGAGGTCATCATATCCAACCCCTTGACCATCTTGTGGATTGCAATTCCCCTCTTCATCCAGACCAATCTGATTTTTTGGATTGGCTATGGACTAGCAAAGCTGCTCAAGCTGGAATATCGGGACGCAGCCCCGGCGGCAATGATTGGAGCGTCCAACCACTTCGAGGTGGCTATAGCCACGTCCACCATGCTCTTCGGGCTTTCATCCGGCGCGGCGCTGGCAACTGTCGTGGGCGTGCTCATTGAAGTGCCGGTGATGCTCATGCTTGTAAAGATTTGCCTAAACAGTACCCACTGGTTTTCACGTAAGGTGCCGGTACGTTGAAAAAATAGGGGGGAGGAAGATGTTAGAGATAAAAAAAACTGCCATCGCCTTCGATGAGAAAGATTTGATTAAACTGGAGGAAATCATCACTGACCAAGACGAGGCTGAGGCACTAAAATTCCTCACACATGCAGTGTATAACAAGATTGCCAGGGGACAGCAAGATCGACTCAAGTCCCACCTCGATACCCGGGGAGACCCGGTGGAGGGGTTTAAGAGGAGGAATGACCGATGAAAAGATGCTGGCTTATTGGAGTGATCTGTATCGCTCTAATCACCCTTTGTCGCTATTCTACCCCTGCTCAAGAGATCAAGGGGCCAAATATGGTATTGAAGGAGCGGGAATTTGACTTTAAAGATGTCAAAGAAGGCAAAATAATCAGGCATACATTCCAGGTTCTAAACCAGGGTGATGAGACCCTCGAGATAGAAAAGGTCGCACCCGGCTGAGGCTGTTCCGTGGCCTCTTTTGACAGGGCTATCCCACCCGGTGGGGAGGGAAAAATTACACTTTCAGTACGGACAAAGAGTTATGAGGGGGCCCACCGATGGAGCGCCGAAGTTCATACGAACGATCCCAAGATGAAAACAATTGATTTGTACGTAAAGGCCTTCGTCAAAGTCCCTATCTATCTATCTCCTCGTTATGTCAATTTTAACGGGAGGGAGGGCCAGAGCCTCACCAGGGTGGTTGAAATCAGGGCCGGGCGGGACGAGCCTCTGACACTGACTCCGAGCCAATTTAATCTTGAGGGGAAATTAACGTATACAGTGGACGAAATCGAAAAAGGTAAAATATTCAAGATTCGATTCACCAGCATCCCCGGTGCGCCGCAGGCCTATCACGGGTTTCTTAACCTCGAGACCAATTATCCCGAAAAGCCGGAAATTAACATAAGAATCAGGGGCCGGTTCGTTAAGGTTAAAAAACCCGCTGGAGGATCATCTTAGACAGTTGCCATATATCCTTAGTCTCGCTTAAGGATCAACGGATATACGTCATGTGAGTAAAAACCACGAAAAGAATGATACAAAAAACATCGCGCAAACAAATCTGGTACCTGGGTTTCTGGCAGATGGGAGCTATTGTCATTGTGTCTGTCACATTGGCGGTTCTTATTAATCAGTTTCGCCCTGACCGGCTGCCCCTTGTGAGCGTTTGGGCTCCTGAGTCACGTTTAAACTTAGACACAGGCGAAAGTATGGTGATTGCTCTTGGGGAAGCCAAAGGCAACTTCCACTCAGGGTCGGCGATATTTCTGGATGCGCGTTCTCCTGAACACTATGAACAGGGCCACATCCTGGGCGCCCGCAATCTCCCCTGGGAGGTAGTGGAAAAATATTTTGATGCCGTGATGGAAGGTATCCCAAAAGATGCCCTGATCATTTCCTATTGCGATGGGGAAAGCTGTACCTTGAGCAAGGATTTAACTCAAGAGTTGTTTTTCAGGGGGTATGACAATGCCCGTGTACTGGTAAACGGCTGGAGCCTCTGGGTTGAACACCACCTCCCGGTTGAAAAGGGCCCTTTGCCTGGTGGGTCCTGAGCATCTTGCTGCTACCTTAGAATGAAACCCCTGTTGGAAAAAGACAAGCAAAACGGAAAAACAAATGCAACACACACATGAAGATTCAGACAGATCCCTTACTGATTACTCCCGGGAGATTCACGCCAGGGGCCACGGACCTGAAAAAAGGAGGCGGTGGTATCAGGCAAAGGCTCTCGCTTTCTTAGTGAGGTTGGCATTGGGAATCGTATTTGTCTATGCCAGTGTAGATAAAATCCTGAATCCCGCTGCATTTGCACAGGCCGTCTACAACTACCAGATTCTTCCAGATCTTCTTATCAATTTGACGGCAATAGTTCTTCCCTGGATGGAGCTTTTTTTAGGCCTTTGTTTGATCCTCGGGCTGTGGCTCCCCGGCGCCACTTTCTTGAGCACCTTTCTTCTGATAACGTTTTTCGGGGCGTTGCTCTTCAATACTGCTCGCGGGTTGAATATCGATTGCGGCTGTTTCAGTACAACCGACGGCACCCTTTCGGATATTTCCATGGGCTGGTATGTACTTCGAGATGGGGGATTTCTCCTTTTGGCGCTCTACCTTTTCTTTTATGTTTTGTTCCGAAAAAATAACTGTCTCAAGTTTCGAACCCCCTGAACAGGTAAAATACTTTATGGACTTTGCTTTGAGTGTCAATAGGGGAGGTGAAATCCACATAACCAAACAAAGTCCCTAATAGTTTTCTCAGACCTTATGTAAGCAGATTTTGAAAATGGTAGCTTCTTGTTTCACGATTAAGAAAGAAGTGTTTGACAGAGGAGGGTTTCGGCCTTAATATCGTATATCTACGATAAACGTTTATATGGAGTTAAGGTGGAATCATCAAAGGACAAAATCGAGGGTTGGATCCTCGGACGAGGCACAGAGCATCTTGTATTTTCTGCATACTAAAGGGCCAAAAAAATCTACGGGCTAAGGAGTTCTTGATGAAAGAAGTAAAGCTTACGTGCGAAGGTAAACCAGTGGATCTTAAAGAGATCGGGGAAATGTCCATTGATGAATGCAAGAAGAGACTGGCCGAACTCTCAAAAGGGCTTGCCCATCCCATGCGAGTAGAGATTGTTAGCATGCTGGAGAATAAACCCCCTGAAGAAAAGTGCGTTTGCGGTGACATTGTTAATGCCCTTCCTTTGGCCCAGTCAAGCGTATCTCAACACCTTAAGGTCTTGAAAGAGACAGGTTGGATACAGGGGGAGATTGATGGACCTTGCGTCTGTTACTGCACGGTCCAAGGCATTATGGAATATTATCTGGCTCTCATGAAACGATCCCTTAAAGGAGAATAAAAGGCAACTGGTAACCTTAAAGATTGATCAAGCATTGGATTTTACGGGAAGACCTTGAGTTTCACTGCTGCATCAAACAATTTTGAGCTGGCCATTGCCGTGGCCGTGGCAGTTTTCGGGATAGACTCGGGCCAGGCCTTTGCAACTGTCATTGGTCCGCTTGTAGAGGTACCGGTATTGATCAGCCTGGTAAATGTAGCCCTGTGGTTTAAGAGAAAGTATTTTCCCTTTGCAATGGAAACGCCAACCGGAGTCTGCCATGTAACATGTCAATCATGAAAATGAAAGGCTGTGTGGTTTAAGGGATCAAGGGTAACCAGGTAACGGGAGGCATGTGATCAAATGGGGCTTGCTATGTCCCTTGGCTGATCATGATAAAGACAGAAGGCAAGAAAAAACTAGCCAATGACAAAAGAGACTTTTTACAGACTGGGACGATATGAAATTATAGAAAAAGAGAATGGCCAAGTGTGGTGGGAATCTCACAGTGGTCTGGGCAGTGCCAAAGGAGGGAAATGTTTTGTAGAGGGAAACATCTTATTCATTGGACCCAGCAGAACTGAAAAAGACGGCTTTCTAAAAAGGGAGTTCATAGAACGTTTGAATCAACTACCGCCGTGGCAAAAAACCAAATACTACTCCCCAAGCCATACTATTTATAACTGCAAGACTGGAAGAGTATCTCCTGAGTTGGGAGCGCGTGAAGAGTTGAACAAGCAGAACAACAGTAAGAGCGATATCGTCAGTAAAGAAGGAGTTAACGGGGGAACCATATCTAAATCAATAGTTGATGATCTCGTAAAAAGTAACGAAATTCGGGATTTGGGGTAATGTCCCCAATGCTAACTACTTATAATAATTAACAATCCCTAAATTCCTGAATTCCTCAATCCATGTAAAAAGGACTTTTTACATGGCTGTCAATAGTTGGGACAAAAGCCACTACGAAGGTCAAAAAAAAGATCGGTTGGGCATGGGCATTATTCAAAGACTTGTTAGGCAGATATTCACACTGATATCAAGATTCATGATCAACAGAACTCTATAATGAAAACCATAATATTAACTCTGGTGATAGGATTCGTGCTCTTTGAATTGGTTGAGCATGTGGTCTTCCCTCTGTTCTGGTTTATCAAGCACCGGAAAAGAAAATCTGTTTGCGGTGTGACGGGGATGTTAGGAAAAATGGGTGAAATCAAACAGTGGCAAGAAACTGAAGGACAGGTTTTCGTCAATGGCGAACTTTGGAGGGCGCTCAGTGATGTTCCTCTATTGACTGGGGATAAGGCGGTTGTTCAAAATGTTGATGGGCTGACGTTGAGGGTGAAACCTTGCAAAGATTAAAGTGGGAGAAAAAGTGTTTCATAGTATGCCTATTTGTGCGGAAATTCTATCCAAAGAAATTTAAATTTTTCTGTGGGGATGAAAATACCGAATATAGAACAAGGAATTTTAATGATGAAGTTCTCTGCGTAAAAAGGCGAGCAAATAGCCCAAACTGCTGTTAGAAATAAGGGAATTAGATGCCGGTTTTCTTGACGAACCGGTTTTTGATGTCCACGATCATGAGTCCAACTTGCCTGCTTGTGCGTCGCATGCAGAGAGGCGTGATGGAAAACCGGTTTGTAACAAATTTAATGATTTTAAAGGAAGTTTGGTGATCAAGAATGAAAAATGTAAAGAAATGGGTTGTTTTGGTAATGGGAACTTTTCTCCTGTCAGGTGGGGTTTTCTGCGCGGCCCTGGCTGATCATGATGAGCACAAAGAAAAGAAATGGTATCAAAAAATCTTCGATTGGGATGATGACGATGACCATCATGATAGAGGAAAAGATAGGCAGTATCGAAAAAGGTACCAGAGCGACTCCAAGCATTATGGGAAACGCTATCTGAAATCTGTAAATAATCCAACCTACATCGAGGGATGCGGGGCCTGTCATTTTACATATCAGCCCGAGTTGTTACCATCGGGTTCATGGGATAAAATCCTTGCCGGGCTTGAAGACCATTTCGGGGAGATAATTGAGCTTGACCTGGCTTCGAAAAAGGTTATAGGTGAATATCTTAAGGCGAATGCCGCAGAACATTCATCGGCAAAACGGGCCGTCAAGATTATGAGAAGCCTCGGAAGCCAAACACCGCTGAGGATCACGGAGATTCCATATATTCAGCGAAAGCACCATGAGGTTTCTCCCAGTGTGTTTAGTCGTGATCCCATCGGTTCCTTCTCTAACTGTTTGGCCTGCCATACGACAGCCGAAAAAGGAATCTATGACGATGATTATGTTGTCATTCCACCCTGACAGGATTGACGGAAATTAAATACAAAAACCACAAACAAGGTAATAAAGAAATTGGCCCCATTAGAAAAACTTGCACCTGATCCAAACATAACGTCAGCCAGGGCTGGCAGATCGGTTACTCTTGTTGGAGCCCTTGTCAATGCCATATTAGTTTTACTCAAATTGGTTGCAGGAATACTTGGACATAGCCAGGCCCTTATAGCAGATGCGGTCCACTCAGTTTCCGATCTCTTCACCGACGCCATAGTACTGCTCGGTCTCAGGATTGGCTTTGATTGCCACGGCCTTGTACCTGTGGATTGATGCTGCCTTGAATATCTATGGTCATACTGAATACCACCCCACTAAACTGGCACTGATCGGGGCCGGCGTTTCTATCGCTTTAGTATCCTTCTTTATCGTAAAGGTCGGCCTCGATATCCTCAGGAATAGCCTGCGTGAATTTACCGACACCGCCCCTCCACCTGAAATACTGGACAAGATCAGCCAATGCACCAGGAACGTGGAAGGGGTACTGGATATGCATGATCTTAGGGTCCGAACCTCAGGGGGGCTTTACCAAATGGAAACTCACATTGTAGTGGATGGCCAACTGACCGTCGCTGAGGGGCACAGGATAGCAAAGGCGGTGGAGAGTTGTTTGGCAGAAGAAATCAAGGATCTTGACCGGGTCATTGTTCATGTGGACCCTGACTCTGAAGAAAAAGAGGCTGAGTGACCGTGTAGCACCGTTTTTGGGCAACCTGAATAACTGGTTTTGTTTTAAACTTCTGGATTGAAGGTGATCATATTGAGCCAACTTCGGACTATTGAGAGATGGAAGCAAAAGTCCAGACGCCTTAAGATCGAGATCTACGCGCTATATCTCGCTTATAGGGACCCCAGAGTTCCCTGGTATGCCAAGGCATTTGTCGCTCTCGTGGTTGGATATGCATTCAGCCCGATAGATCTGATACCTGATTTTATTCCTGTCTTGGGGTATCTCGATGATCTTGTCTTGATACCTCTTGGGGTTGCTGTTGCGATGAAGATGATCCCCGAGAAAGTCATGGAGGACTGCAGGATCCGCTCTAAAGAAGTGATGGGTAAAAAAAAGCCAATCAACCGGGTAGCAGCAGTTGTTATCATATGTATTTGGCTTATGTTGATTGTTATGACCATCGTGCTGGTTGTTAGGGCCTCAAGCACAAAATAACAAGGGGAATGAAGCAGACCCCGGGTTCTCGCGTAGGTGATTCGTTTTGAAAAAATTTAAAAGACGAGGGTGTCTTTGATGTCTGACATACAAATGGAAAATAAGAACAAAGAACCAAAGAAAACCTTTCCAACATTTATTTTCAACCGTATTGAATTCTCCGGGTCGCTGGGTGACTTAGGGGCGCTGCTCCCGATTGCTATTGGCATGATTGTATTGAATGGCCTAAATGCAACCAATGTTATGGTAACCGTGGGTTTATTCTATATCATAGCCGGTCTCTATTTTAAGGTTCCTGTTCCTGTCCAACCTATGAAGGTAATCGGAGCCTATGCCATTGCAGTGGGCCTCACTCCCATTCAAATTATCTCAGCCAGCCTGTGGATGGGGCTCTGCACCCTCTTTCTTGGCACAACGGGCTTGATTCAAATAATCGCTTATTGGGACTTGTTTTTGGCCAGAGCGCCCTTCTCATACTCGACCTTCTTCCCCTATCCATACTGGGCGTTCTTTTGGTCTTTGCGGGAGCCCAACTGGCTCTCATGATTCGGGATCTTACAGAACGGAAAGACCTCTTTGTGGCCCTTGTCATGCTGTGTATATCCCTGACAACAAACCTGGCAGCAGCTTTTATCTGCGGTATTATTATCGCCTACGCTCTAAAGAGTGAAAAAATTAATGTGTAGCGGATGCTAAAAGTGGAATTTTCCTGGAAGCATGAACTGGAAAGATTTGTGTGCCCGAACGACGTGGTTTGATGAAGCCCTCTCGAAAAGGGCATTGTCCTAGGAAAGCGCCTAAAGGGGCTGATTATTGTTTGTATTTAGAGCATTATATTAACTATCTGGATCGTTTTGATCACGAATATATTTCCTGATCATTTCTTCGTCCAGACCAACTGTGCTTACACAATATCCCGTTGCCCAAAAACTTAAACCTGTCATTCTTTTGGTTCCTAATATTTGGCGGTGTATTCTGATAGCACTTTTGCCTTTGACGAATCCAACTGTATTTGAAACACTAAACTTCGGCGGAATACTTAGGCATAAGTGGATATGATCTGGCATCGCATGGCCCTCAAGCAATTCAATCCCTTTTTGCTTGCATAGGTCTCTTATTATGTCGCCGATCTTTTCCCTTATTTTTCCATATATCCTCTTATACCGATACTTGGATACAAAAACAATATGATATTTACTCCCATCATACATGTGATAATGATTTTCAATCTTTCATAGGTTCTTCCTCCTGTCCCTTTTGGGGACTTTCCCAGGGGAAGAACCTATTTATCGCATCTTTCTCTCGTCGGAACGGTCAAACCTTTGGGGGTCGCACGGGCATAGCCCGTGGTTTAATTTGAAACAATTATAACCTGATGTTTTGGGGAAACTCCTGGGTGGATTTGGGTTGAATTCCTTTTCTATATTTTATATTCTCCACAGGATAAGAAAGTCGGAAAGGTTTGCCTCTGCTGGTCTTATGTACAGAAAAAGTCACCAGGTCTCGGGGCTGAGATAGACTAACAAATAAACTGAAATGCCTAACGAAAACTGGAAAGAGAAAAGAATGAAAGGTTGGAACCGGTTTCTTGCTCAATGGCAAAAAGACTTCAGTCTGTGGCTCTTTTTTATTGTCTACTTTCTACTTTTCAGATTAGCGTTTATTTTCCTCTTCAGGTATCAAATTAATGATGCGAGTACGTCCATGGATATTCTTGCTGCCATCTTGAATGGCATGCGCTATGACAGTGTCATCGCAACCTATTACATACTCATTCCTTTCGTTTTCAGTATTGCCTGCCTTTTCGCTAATTGGGAAGCTACTGGGAATCGGATAAGAAATGTGTTTGGTGCAGTGTTCATATTTCTTTCAACTTTCTTGTGCTTCGTTACCCTAGGCTATTTCAAAGAATTTGATGACCAATTCAACCATTTTCTATTTGGTCTTATTTATGACGATTTTCGTGCCACCATACTGACCATATGGAAAGAATATAATATAATTCCAAACTTCATTGGTATCAGTCTTGTCACCCTTTTGTGTTTAGGCATCATGAGACATCTTACTAAGAAGCCGTTTTTATCGTGTGAATCTATAGCTAAGTATATGCCTACACTTCCCTATAGGATTTTTTCTCTGCTAATAATTTTGTCCTTCTTTGCTGTTGGAATTCGAGGTTCATTTGGGAGCCGTCCCGTGCAACTGAAAGATGCAGCAGTAACAGGCGATGAATTCCTGAACAAGACGGTGCTAAACCCATACACAGTGTTGATTCATGCCATAGAGCAGCAACTTAAAATCTTGAGATCTCAAGGGCTGAAGGTCTTTCTGCCGAATGAAGACGTGACCAAAGCAGCACAATATGTGTCTTCCATAAACGAAACTTATGATAATCTTGATCGCTACATGATTCGCTATGCAAAAGGACCGAAGCACAAACCCCCGCGTCACATTTTCCTCATCGTTGGTGAAGGTTATAGTGCATGGCCACTGTGGAAGAAATACGAATCGTTGGGGTTGGCAGAGAGCGTAAAAAAGCTTGCGAAGAATGGGCTCTACGTTGAGAGTTTTTTACCTTCTGCAAGAGGTACGATGTCATCATTAGCTGTGCTTGTTACGGGGCTTCCCAATGCTGGTGTGATGACGAATTATCAGAAAACTTCAATGACAGCCTACCCGTCTAGTATTGCAGCGATATTCAAGCAACTTGGTTATAAAACGAGACTTTTTTATGGCGGTCTTTTGAGTTGGCAGAGGATTGGGGATTTTTGCCGGGCGCAAGGTTTTGCAGATGTATATGGCGGTGCGCACATGGGAAACTGGGCATCATCGAACGAATGGGGGGTGGATGACGAGAATTTATTCGAATTTATTCTAAACACTGTAGAAGATGAACAACCGAGTTTTAATCTGGTCCTAACCACGAGTTTTCACCCTCCATTTGATATTGACGTGCGTAGTAAGGGCTTTCAGTTAAATGAAATTCCGGATGGTCTTAAGCCCTTTTGCATTAGCAATGTCAACTTCAATGTGCTTGGGCATTTTTGGTATGCTGACCGCTGCATTGGCGACTTTGCAAAAAAAACCGAAGCTAAACTAAAGTTCCCCCTTGTTGTTGTCACCGCCGATCATGCAGGCCGGAGAAGAATAAGCAAAAGACCGGGTCTTTTTGAGAAATTTGCTGTCCCGCTTGTCTTTTATGGGAAGGATGTCCTCGACGGCATTTCCTTACCTCAAGGGGTCGCGGGAAGCCACCTAGATATTGGACCAACCCTCATCGAACTTACTGCACCGGAGGGTTTTCGTTATCACGCTCTGGGAAAAGATCTACTTGATCCGGAACAGCGGTTTGTGGGAATTGCTCGAAACCTGGTGATAGGTCCAGATTTTATCTTGGATCTGCATAAGGCACCGAAACTATATCCTCTTCCCGACAGGGAATTGCCGCATACCCCCCCTAATTTGGCAGAGCTAAAGAGGTTGCACGATACCATTCACGGTATTGCCTGGTGGCGGATTACGAGCGGCCCTGAGCTATAAGGGGGGCTCCCTAGTTTGAAAACGTTGTGGTTATGTGGTTGACTTTTTAATTGTAAATATTTGTGGGGGCATAAAGATGTTTCGAAAATTAAAAGTTTTTAACTTATGTCCATTGTTTATAATTTTTATTTTTTTTGTACATAATAACGTTTTAGGCTCCACGATCAAAGTTCCTGAGGATATACCTTCTATTCAAAAAGCAATAGATGTTGCAAAAGATGGAGATGTTATATTGGTTGCTCCGGGGACTTATAAGGTTAAACTTAAATTTAAAGGAGAGAAAAAGACTATTCAGTTAGGATCTTTGTTCCTTATAACAGGAGACAAAAAATACATTGAGCAGACGGTTCTTGAGGCTAAATGGGTTAGATCTAAATGGCTTAGATTTGGAAGAAAATACGTTATAGAGGTACCATCAGACTGCAGCCCATATTCCAAAATAGTTGGATTTACTATTAAAAATGGGAATGATGGGATAAGTTGTAAGGGTAAAGTGGAAATCTTGAATAATATTTTTATTAATTGTAAAGATGGGGTTGATTATGAAGATAAAAGTGGAGGAATTTGTAGTTCAAATATCTTCAAAGAAAACAGAGATGATGGAATTGATTTGGACCATTCTGTAGATGTTATAATTGAAAATAATATTATTCAAGACAACCAGGATGATGGAATAGAAATCAGACTCCATCCATACGAAATTCCCAAGAAGCCAAAGCTTAATATTGTTATACGCAATAATATTATATCTAGAAATGGAGAGGACGGTATCCAGTTTATTGATTATTCAACAGATTCAAGACGAATTTTTAAGATAGAGCGGAACCTATTTTACAATAACGCTATGGCTGCAATAGGATGCATGGGAAATACAAATACCATAGAGAATTATGAGGCCTTCATGTTGCCCGAAAGAGTGTACGTTATTAACAACACCTTTGTTGATAATAATTATGGTTTGTTGGGTGGCAAAAATATGGTGGTTTTGAACAACATTTTTGTTGGTACAAAAAAAGTCGCCATGAAGAATATTTCTGGAAGTTCCGTTGCTTCATATAATAATTTCTGGTTGAATGGTTCCGATTTTGAAAACTCCAACATTGATAAGGAGCATACATTTTTTAAAAACCCTCTATTAACCTCTGAATTTAAGTTAAAGGACACCAGCCCCTGTATAGATTTAGGTACTAGCATTTTTCAGTTTAAGGATGGAGTCATAAGAATTCCGGCAAGTTCGTATATTGGTTCAAAACCAGACTTAGGGGCTTTTGAATCGGCAATAAAATAATAAAATACTTTAGGGAAAAACAGAAAGTCAATTCTTTGAAGCCAAAAATTTCTTTAACTGCTTTTCATAATAGCCTGTATTGCCGGTTTCAATCGTAATTGCTTCTTTCATTATTATAACAGCCTCCTTGCGGAACCCGTTTGCATAATAGGCCTCTGCCAGCGTATCAAGAAATACAGGGGACCTTTCAAGGCCAACTGCTTTTTTGGCCAGCTCAAGGGCTCGGGCCTTATCTCTCAGGTCCTCGTTGGGAGATGTGACCAAAAGCCAGGCCAGATTATTCAAAGACACTGCCTGGTTCGGTGCTATCTCAATTATCTTTTCATAGGCCTCCATAGCGTCCTCGTATTTCTCCAAATACTGGTACACCATGGCCAGATTTTGATAAATGGCAATGTCGTTCGGTTCCTTAAGGAGTTGTTGGTTTAGTTCCTTTGCTATAAGGGAATAAGCAAGGTTCTGTTTGATGGGACTAAAATTTAAAAAGTATCCCAGGCCGATAATGCAAACCAGATAAACGCAAAACGAAAGCGCCACAAATCGATTATGCCGCTTAACAAGGCGGGGCTCATTTATTGTTCGCCAGAGATATTCTACCCTTTCCCTGATGCTGAAGTGGTGCCAACTGGGGAGATCCCGGATCTTTCCGCTAAGAAAGGCAATCTTTTCCAAAGAGTTGATAACAGGTTCAGGAGTTCCCATAGTCACCGCAGAATACAGATCTGCCTGACGCTCGAAATTGCGCATGAAAAAGCCCATTACGTACCGGAAATAAACGAGCAGGGTCACCAGCATGGGAAAAGAGAGAACCAGATAAAAAAGGCTGGTGGATTGTGAATCTCCGCTGGGAATCATTCCCCTAAAAAAGGGATGTGTATAAAAAAGATAAAAGAAAAGATCGAACAACCCAAAGGACAGCGCCACAAAACCCACAAAAAAAAGGATGTAAAAAAGGAGATGACGGTATTTGGCATGCCCCATCTCATGGGCAAGCACGCCCTTAAGCTCGTCCATTGAGAGAGCCTCTAAAAGCGAGTTGGTAACGAGAATGTATCTATACCGGGGGACAATACCCATGATCCCCGCAGTCATCATCCGTCCCTCAAAAATCGGCCACTTCAAAAGATAACGGTATTTAAACCCTTTCTCCCTGAGAAAGCCCTCTAACTCCCTGCCTTTCTCCGACGCTTTGAGCGGTTTGCACCCCCAGAAGTACTGGATCATACCGGGCGTAAAAATCATCATCAGCGTAAGAAAGCCTGCAAAAAAGATGATCTGGCCATGGACACTATTAAGAAAACCATCAGGTCCGGACCATGGGCTCATGTTAATCAGATCATATACCAGGGAAAAGATCACCCAGGGAAAAAGGATAGGAAGGTTAAGCCTGAGATTGGAATGGATATAAGACCGCCTTGTTATGCCCGGCTGAGACATAGCACTGTAAAGCGGTTGGGCAAAATACCAGATCGTGCTAAGGTAAAAAAAGAATAGGGCCAGCGCAAAGACGCCCTGCAACACGGAGAATTGTTCACACCCCGGAATCTTCTGAAGCCAGTATTTCATATTAAGGAGATAGACTGCCAGCGCGAACAAAAAAATAGCCAAGATTGAGAGTCTGGCAATCAGTCTCTGATATTGACCGGCCAGACGGCCATTATCCGCTATCCCATTTTCCAGGCGCTTCTGGAGAGACCAAAACGCCCGGCGGCAATATCCTGCAAAAATCAGCCATGTGAGGAACAGCATGGTAAGGGAAAAAAGGAGAGAATTCTTAGGAATGCTTTCGGGGTATTGGATGTTAAGTATAAAGAGGACAACAATGAAGTAGATAATGTTGTTGAACATAGCCTTCTCTTTCAGCTGTCATTTTCCTTCAGGAATTCCAGCTTGCCATTTCCAGGGGTAATTGATGGGTCACCTTGCAGTACAATATCCACCCCATATCGAAACTCCAGTTCGGCCAGTTCTTTTCTCTTTTTGTTCTGAAGGTATGTTGCTATCTCCAGGGGCAAAGCCCCTTTTACTTGTATAACCCCCTTTTTTGAAATACCCATCCAAATCTGGCGCAAAAACGATACGGAGGCAGATTCCACAGAGGGGATAAGACCCCGTCCCTGACAGTATTGGCATGTCTGGTAGCTCCTTGATTCTATTGAAGATCTCAATCGCTGTCGTGAGAGTTCTAAAAGACCAAATTTAGAAATGTGTGATATGTCTATTTTTGCCCGGTCCTTTTTGGTCTCCTCACGAAGCAACTTCTCCACGTCTCTGATGTGTTTTTTGTTTCTCATATCTATAAAGTCAATGACAACAAGCCCTCCTATATCCCTTAACCGAAGCTGTCGAGCGATCTCAGAAGCTGCCTCAATATTGGTTTTAAAGGCCGTACTCTCAACATCTTTTCCAAGCCTACTCCCCCCGGAATTCACATCGATAGAGATTAGGGCCTCAGTCGGGTCTATGACAATGGAGCCCCGCGACGTCAGGCGCACCACGTTGCTATAGATTGCTTCAATCTGCTTCTCGAGTTCGTAATGCGCAAAGATGGGGCGTGTTTCCTTATAAAGTTTAACCCTCCTTTGGTGCCTGGGCGAGATGACCTTCATGTAATTTTTCACCTTGGCGAAGGTTTCCTTATCATCAACGAGCACTTCGGTGGTTTCGTTCGTGAAATAGTCCCGCAGGGTGCTCAAGCAAATATCCTGTTCCTTGTGGATAAGTGAGAGAGTCGGGGCGTTTTTAACGCGCTCCTTAATATCCTTCCACATCCTCAAAAGACGGTTAAGATCCCTGGAAAGCTCCTTCTTGCTCTGTTTCAAAGCCGCTGTTCGGACGATGTAGCCAATACCTTCCGGGAGCTTGAATTGCTTCATAATAGACTTGAGCCTTTGCCGTTCTTTTTCGTCTTCAATTTTTTTGGAGACCCCGCCGCCGGTTCTACCTGGTGTCAGCACCAGATGCCGGCTGGCCAGGGAGAGATACGTGGTCAGGTGTGCCCCTTTTCGACCCGGCATCTCTTTAGTGACCTGAACAAGGAGTTCCTGTCCTTTTTTTACGGCCTTTTCCACGGAAAGAGGTGGCTGATCCTCTGCAATATCACTGCCATCCGAATAATATTCCGGATGGATTTCACTTCCCTGTAGAAAACCGTTTTTATTGCTGCCGAAATTGACGAAACATGCCTGTAAACTGGGCTGTATGCGCTCTACAACGCCTTTGTATATATTTCGAGTCTTTTCCTCTGCCGTGGAAGTCGCGATGTAAAATCCATCAAGCAGCCCATCTTTAATTATAGCCACCCTGTACTCTTCTGCCTCCACGGCGTTTATGAGTATCTTTGTTGTCATGAATTCAGACCTCGTTAAGTGGTTGAATAGTTGAGTTGTTAAATGGTTACTATTATTTAAATTAATATCGTTTGCCCAAAATTGGACATTTGATATGATTGAAGCTCTAATCCCGCCTTCAGTCCCGCTTTTAGCGGGAAACCCGTGAACGGGTACAAAATCATCAATAGTCAATAATCAATAGTCAATAGTCAATCCCCCTTAATGCCCTTTCCTCCCATGCCGTTTGAAATGCTGATGCGCCTGATACATGAAAGTCCTGATGGCCGCCTCTCTTCCGGGTTGGAAGCTCGAGTCGTAGGAGGTATCCAGATAGGGAGTTCCAAGTTTATTCATTAGAGGTTTGACAATGGCTGATGTGGTCGTGCTGGGCATACAGGTAAAAGGATAAACATTTACTACGCCGTTATATCCTTCCCGGGCATACTCCACGATCCCGGAAATGCTTAAGCAGGCCTCGGTGCCTGCATCAAAGCTAAACAGGTCATCTTCCTTAAGGATATTTTCCAGATGTGCCACTTTGTGGTCTTCTGCCAGGTCTATAAGCGATCGCACCCGCTTATAAACCTGCTTCTGTCTCAATTCCTGATACAAAAGTTCTCCCCCAAAACTGATGATCTCTTTTAGATGTTCCTTCAAGCGGCCTGGGCGAAGCTGTTTTAGATCCATCCGAAATCCTATCCTGGCATCTCTCAGCCTGTCATAGGTCGTGTAATTCACCCATTCGGCGATGGAGGCATTCACCACCTCAGCGCCATATCTTTCAAGGACCCTGATCACATCCTGATTTGCCTGGACGTGTGTCCTTAAATAAATTTCGCCAACAATGCCTATAAGGGGTTTTGGCGGGATGTCAGGATCAATAATTGCCTTTCCCTCCAGGACAATCTCTTCCAGCTTATCAAGGATTTTATCAAAATCCTTACCGGGCCCGTGTGTTTCAAAGGCGTCTTCCATAGCCTTCATAGATCTATCGATAAAATCATCCGTCATTCCGGGCTCTTTCTCATAGGGTCTTATTCTCCAGAGCAACCTGTCCAGGATATCGGCCACCACAACAGAAAAATAGGCTGTTTTCCTTAGATCCCTGACCCGTTCTTCCTCGATTATGCCGTCCAGGGAGTAGCCATCTTTTGTTGTAAGGGCCCCTATTTTTACTCTGTCTAATTGGGGAAAAGAATCCAGGACAATTCGCTGGTATTTGTTGTACATGCCGAAACGGCACGGGCCATCTGCTTCAGGCATGAAATAAACGTAATTTTCCGGATTGAAGTCCTCACCCAGCCTCTCCTTTTCTTTTTCCATAAAATACAGGATATCACCGGTAGTAATCTGGCAGGGGTAACATTCCTTGCCTGAGGTGTATTCCATTCCAAGATCGAGCCCCTTATAAGTATCCATGACCTTTGCATGTATGCCGAACCCCTTGAATGTCGCCGCGATAAGATGTACACCTATCCTGTTCATCTGGGGAATAAGACAGGTCTTATTCGTTAGATTAAAACGACCCACGCTATCAGTAAGAGATTTAAAACTTACCACTTTGTTTGATTCAGTTTCCATTTAGTTAGCCAGTTTCAGGTCAATTCCCTGGTTTGACCTCAATTTCTGCATCATATTCTCTATGACATTTTTGTAGGCCTCATGCCTTGTCATTGCGCCAGCCACAGCACTGTGTTCGTCTAACTCCAGGATGAGATAGGGTTTTTTCCCCATTATATGTTTGTAAAAATGCTCTAAAAAAGAGTCGGGCCCACAGCTAAAATTGGTCAGGTGGAGCCCAAAATAGTTATGATGTCTTTCTATAAATTTTGCAGTCCTCAATATCTGGGCCCCAAGGCCCCAGTACATGGACGGAAAATCCGACAGGTCCACAGAAGATACGTCAATAAAATCCATGGGTAATGCACTAACCCCGATCTTGGATAAGTTCTGCCCCAGTCTCAAATTCAACCTTTCATCATAGAGATTATATGGGCGACCTGTCACCACCACAATCGGTTCATCAGGGCTTTGATCCTCAAGTATCTCCCGGCCTTTACGCCAAAGCTCCATGGTAAACTGATTATTCATGTCAAGGGCATAATAAATGGCCCTTTTTATCTCAGACTTGCTTACATGCAACTTTTTTTGGATCTGTTCTGAAATCTCCAGGGCAAGGGTATCCGGGTCGTACTTCATGTGGATAATCGGGCTCAAAATAGACGTTTGGTCTATGCCAAGAGCCACACGCACCATATAAGAATTGCTCTGAATCAAGGGGCAGTAAAACCCGGTTTCCGATGGCTCAGGCGTGGGCATACTGATCATGGTGGGCATGAAAAGGTACCTTGTCTTGCCTATCAATTCCTTGATGTGACCATGAGAAACCTTCACAGGATAGCAAGTTTCAGCCACCATTTTTTCAATGCCCACTTTGGATATTTTCGAGTTGGTTGGCGGGGTCAGGACAAGCCGGAACCCGAGTTGATCAAAAAAATGGGCCCACAAAATACCTGTCTGAAAACCGTAGAGTGCCCTCTGCATCCCAATCGTCGGTCGGTTGTCCACCTCCATCAGGGGTTCTCCTCGTAATTCTTCATAAACCCCGTCCATGTATGGCTGCCAGATTTTTTGCCTTAATTCGAAAAAATTTTCCTTTTTTGTACCCCTTATTTTTACCACATCATAACGACCGCACTCTCCGCCCCAGATACTACGACGGCCATCAAAATCATATATCTTTAGTTTGCACTGGTTGTGGCATTGAGGGTCTGCATGGCATATCTTTTCATTGTAGTTCATCCGGTCATTAATGGCATTATCCAGGCCCCTGAAGGTACTTTCGTTTTTATTCTCCAGAAGCATTTTCTCCTGAACACTTATAGCCGCGCCATAGGCCCCTAAGACCTCTCTGTGTCGGGGGACCACGAGACCCCTTCCGAGGACATCCTCAAAGGCAGCAACTACACCTTTGTTCAAGGAGGGGCCCCCTAAAAACATGACCCTTTCCCCTATCTTTCTTTTCCCCACCACACGATTCAGGTAATTGTGTACGATTGCATAGCACAATCCAGCAATGAGGTCTTTCTGGGAGACTCCTTTCTGGTGATAGGAAACCAGGTCCGACTCCATAAAAACGGTACATCTTTCAGCGAGTTTAACAGGTGTTTCCGATGAAAGAGCAATTTCCTGGAATTCATCC
>JAKLQB010000950.1 GCA_022013615.1 Desulfobacterales bacterium
ATAACTCAATGCCAGCCATGTAACCCGTATGAACCTCAAACTTAACATGGCTTACATCTTGCAATACAGCGTTAATAGCAAGATAATCTGCCATAAGATTTACCCCGGTCACATTATTAGCTGTTGTCAAAATAGCACCCATGTGAACAGCGCTTAATCCTAAGTCTGATGCAGCTACGTTGAGGGCTACCTGGGCATTTTGAGCCAATCCACTGAGGGCCCCTACGGCTCCACTAAAAGAAACATTGAAACCTCCATCTCCAACACTTACCACTGCGCCTTCATGCTGTAACTGCTGTAGTTGACCTGTCATAGTAAGCAATAATCCTGCGTCCTGCGCTGACATCTGGGCTGCCTGAGATGACGTAATAGTATTACGAGGGAGCACTCACAGTCATTTTTCAATCGCCTTTCATGGAAACCTGGGACGCAACTCTCAAGGCCCTTAATCAGATGAATATCAAGGTAGAGAGCTCTTCCCATGACATGACTTCAGGGAAGATTAAAGCCGAACGTGCTGACAATCAGCGGGTTGCCGTATCATTAAGGTACAAATCAGCGAAAGAGACAGAGGTTGTGATCGGGGTAGGTACTTTAGGGGACCAGAACGTGTCCATGGCCATAAAAGAGGAGATCAGAAAAGTCCTTGTTAAGGAATAAGAAAAGTCTCAAGTTCTGATGCCAAGCTGTTCGATCATGCTATGGGAGAAACTGATGACGTAGTCCATTTGCTTCGTGGTACAATAGCCAGGGCAGGTGCACCCCATGGTTTTTAGGCTGCGGATAAAGAATTCCAGCTTAACCCAATCCGGTCCCAATTCCACCGAGAAAACATGAGGCTGGCAAGCGGTATGTTTGATCTGGGTGTCGCTCAGGATGCCGTCAGGGATCTGGACCCAAAAGACCTGATCCAGATGAGATTTGATTGCATGCCTTTCAAGAAACCCATTTATCTTTTCCATATCGGAGGGGGTTATCTCGTCGATCAGATAGGCCCTCATTCACGGTCCCTTTCTCCAGGCTGATCCAGTTTTCTGCCTGTCAAGTAAGCGTCCAGCACGGAATAAAGCCATATTAAAGCAAAAGCCACGAGAAAATACCATAATGCCGAAAAATCAGCCGCTTTGAGCCTATCCATTTACATGGATTCAGGAATTCAGGAATTTAGGGATTGCGCATTAATTCATCTTTGAAAATCACGTCATTTGGGCGTGAATTCTTTATTGTTATTCGTTGCCTGTTACGAGCCCCTGGGTTGCACATATATATAAATGGACAGGCATTGT
Source organism: Desulfobacterales bacterium (assembly GCA_022013615.1). Next base: position 1,287 of record JAKLQB010000950.1, read on the forward strand.
CAATTCAACTTGGTTTATGTTAGGAGTTTTTGATTATGTCACGGCTCATCAAAGAGGTTCAGGTCAACATCCCGTTTACGATGCTCCATGAATCATATCTTAAACGTTTCATCAAGTACGGACTCAATCCGGAAATTGGATTTGATGCCGCCGCCCTTGACCAATACTCCCTTTCAGATTATAGCGGTATTGCTGACCAACTTCATGAGTGTGGCCTTACAATCACTCTTCACGCGCCTTTTGTGGATCTGTCCCCAGGATCTCCAGACCCAAAAGTGTGGGCGATAACGCAAAGCAGGTTTGAACAAATACTCCGACTGATCCCCCTTTTCAGGCCAAAAACGCTCGTATGCCATGCGGGATATGATGAAAAAAGATACGGATATATTAGAGCTGTCTGGGTTGAAAAGAGCTTGGGAATGTGGTCCTGGCTGGCGAAACGTGTAAGGGATGAGGGTGCGTTATTAGTGTTAGAAAATGTGTATGAACACAGGCCCGACGATATTCGGTTCCTTTTTGAAAACCTGCGGGACCAGAGGGTGGGCTTTTGCCTGGATATCGGTCATCAGGCCGTATTTAGCCGTGCCCCTCTTGCAAAATGGATCGAATCCCTCGGACAATACATCGCCCAACTTCACCTCCATGATAATTCCGGAAAACTGGATGAACATCAGGCATTGGGCCGGGGATTGATAGATTTCCATATGTTTTTCAAAAAACTCGTAACCATGAGAAAAAAGCCTCCAATAATTACACTTGAACCACACAGGGAAGAGCACTTATGGCCCAGCTTTGAATATCTTGAAAGGATTTGGCCTTGGTAACAGGACAAAGGGGCTATTTCCCATTGAACTTTGGAACCCCTTGCTATAATTTAGCGTTTTCATAATATATAATCCCATAAAAGGTGAAGGGCATGCGTAATTCTGAGGACAGTCATTCCATGGATACTGTAATGGAGCATCCATTTCCCAAATCCACTGCCGTGGCGGAAAAATGTAAACGGCTCTTAGAAGTGGTAGTACCCGAGGATACCCTGGCCATTCTTATCAATGCCGACCCGGATGCCATGGCAAGCGCCCTGGCGTTAAAAAGATTTTTCTGGCGGAAGGTAAGACATGCAGCGATTTACCATATCAATCCCATTCAACGGGGTGATAACCTGGCTTTCGTCAAACTCCTCAGGATTGATCAAAGGCTCATCAAATACATGAGACCTACTAAATTTACCAAATGGGCGATCGTCGATTCCCAGCCCCACCATCACGAGGATTTCCTGAATAAGCAATTTGATATCATCATCGACCATCACCCTCTGGGTCCATCATCGAAGGGTCATTTCGTCGATATCA
>JAKLQB010000951.1 GCA_022013615.1 Desulfobacterales bacterium
GCAAGATCTATTGAAGACTTTCCCAGTCCATTGAGATACGAAAGACCCGCCCTCACATCCTCCTGTTCGCCGATCCCCTCATCGTAATTTCCTTCACTTTGCCCCACACCTCTGAAATTGAATCTGAAGGTGGTATAACCCTTTTGGCAGTAAGCCTGCACAACAGCCTCAACCACGTTGTTACTCATATCTCCCCCATAAAGGGGATGAGGGTGGGTAACGATGACGGCCTTTTCCCCAGGGGCATTATCCACAAGGCCTTCTATTTTCACTTCGCCAGCCTGGATAAAAACCCTCTCTTCTTTCATATCAAGCCCTCATCAAAAAAAATCCATATACCACTTGACAAACCTGTCCACACCTTCCTGGATTGTGATACTGGGTGCGTACCCGAAATCCTTTACCAGATCATCCACATCTGCCCAGGTGGCTGGCACATCTCCCGGCTGCATAGGCAGGAAGTTTTTTGTCGCATTTCTGCCAAGAGCCTTTTCAATGGCCTCAATAAATTCCATCAGCTCAACCGGGGAGTTGTTTCCTATATTGTAAATCCGATATGGTGCCCGTGATCTCGATGGATCGGGGTCTTTTCCATTCCACGCAGAGTCGCCTTGTGGCGGTTTGTCGAGCACCGTTATGACTCCGGTTACGATATCGTCAATATAGGTAAAATCCCTTTTCATCCTTCCATGATTAAAGACATCAATGGTTCTGTCTTCGAGAATCGCCTTGGTAAATATAAACAAGGCCATATCCGGTCTTCCCCAAGGGCCATATACTGTAAAGAACCGGAGCCCGGTAGTTGGTATGTCATACAGATGGCTGTATGTGTGGGCCATCAATTCGTTTGACTTTTTTGTGGCTGCATAGAGTGAGATGGGGTGATCCACATTGTCACCTGTTGAAAACGGATACTTCTCATTAAGCCCGTAAACCGAACTGGAGGATGCATAGACCAGGTGTTTCACTCCATGATGCCTGCAGCATTCAAGAAGATTAAGAAACCCTATGATATTGGAATCAATATAGGCATGTGGGTGGGTGAGTGAATACCTGACACCTGCTTGTGCAGCCAGGTGACACACCATGTCAAAATTCTGTTCAAAAAATAGCTGCTCTAAATCTGCCCGATTTTCCAGGTTCATCCTCTTAAAACGATACGTGGGGTATTTTGCGCTTTGAACATACTCACCTTCTTCTACCTTAGAACGATTTAACCCATCCTTTTTCAAGCGACCATATTTTATGTTAATGTCATAGTAATCATTGATACTATCTAAACCGAGAACCTCATCACCTCTCCGTGCCAGTCTTGAGGCGGTAAAGGATCCAATAAAGCCAGCAGTCCCAGTTACAAGAATTTTCATGGATTGTCTCTCCCTCTTAAAAACAGTATTAAATACACAAAAAAAGCAGGAAGTCCATACAAAGTCTCCCTGCCTATTGGTCCTACCTATAAATTCCGAATTTCTAAGATATGTTATTTCTCACCTAAGAAGTCCCGGGGGAGCAGCAGGCACAAGTGGTGCAGGCAGTGAAAGAGAGTCCACCGGTTCCAGGAGAACCTGCCTGGAATGCATATGGCATCTGCCATCAAAGATTACGCCGGGTGCCATTACGAATTTTGCAGTGGTAACATCCCCATTCACCTTTCCCTTTTCAGTGATTTCCAAACGGTCTTTTGCAGTGATATTACCTAACTCCCCGGCAATTAACACATTATCTGCCACAATCTCTGCCGCCACCTTTCCTGCACTTCCAATAACCAAACTCCCTTCACATTGGATGTTTCCTTTTACGCTTCCATCGATACGGAGGCCTCCTTTGGAGGATATTGTTCCTTCAAAATATGCATGGTGTCCGATGATGGTGTCTATTCTTTCTATCTTTTCTTTCCCCATTATTATTTGTATCTCCAGATGTTACAGGCTACATAGTGTCCATCCAGACCTACTCTTCACTCGATGCCATCAGGGTGCTGTTCTTATCCCAGTCCATCATATGGAAGAAAGGATTGATGCGTTTCCCGTTTTTGCGTACTTCGTAATGGAGGTGATAACCGGTACTTCGACCGGAATTCCCCATATATCCGATTACTTCTCCCCGCTTTATGCGTTGACCTCTTTTCACCGCCGCCTTAAGGAGGTGGCCGTATACGGTCTGGTAAGTTGAATCATGGTTTATTTTTACCATTAGTCCCATGGAGCCCCATTTCCTAACAGATGTGACCTTTCCTTTGGCTGGCGCCATAATGGGGGTTCCCTGCCATCCAGCGATATCTATACCCGTATGGAACTGCTTTTTGCCAGTAAATGGACTAACTCTTGTACCATAGACGGATGAAATCCATGATTTCTGGGGATCTACCGGAGAAATGGAAGGGATACATTCCATTTTCTCTTGTCTTTCCTGTAATGTGACGATTATCCGGTGCAAATCGTTATCGAGTTGACCAACGACCTGACGAGAAAAATATGGGGGTTGGGCTGATTGGATAAGGGTAACAGGTTCTGGATTTACCTCGGAGGGAGCATTTGAAGGAAGAGAAAACGCCTGGGGCGAGACTTCTACGCCTCCCTGCCCAATTTTCCCTTTTGCTTCGCCTTGAGGCTTCAGGCCAAGAAAATTCTGAATAAAGACTGATTTTTCCCTGATTTTATTCAGTCGCTGGCTTAGAAATTTGACTTTTTGCTTTTCGTCCTCGAGCTTCGTTTTAGCAAGCTGGTTTTCTTTTTCCAGCCATTGTGACCGTTGGGCAATCTGATGATGGTTATAAAAGCTCCAGGTTCCCACTCCTGCCCAGAATACGATTGCTCCTACCACTACATAAATGATAGGCCAGCAAAAAGAAGGCAAAGAAAACCTTATTATTCTTTTTCCAGGCGTGGAAGGCATGATAAGAACAGTATGATATTTTTTCCTTACCATCGTGTTTCCTTCTTTCTCTAAAGTCTATTAAGGATCAAACCTAATTCGCCAGGATTGTGTCGAGCCTTTCCAGGTCATTGACTACCCGCCAACTGCCACCGCCTGCTTCCGCTCGCTTTTTCCAATATTCAAGCCGTTTCATGTACTCACGTGGATCTACGTTGTCACTGCGCAGCTTGGTGACGTTCAGTGCAACCACATCAAATCCCTGCATCTGAATTGGGAAATCGCGAACATAGCCTTTAGCAAGATCTTCCTTCAGATCTGAAAAAATCAAGATGTATTTCATTCCGGCACCTGTCTCATTTAAATACTCCACTGCTTGCAGGATCCCACCTGTAATGTCTGTATAGGGACTGCCCTTGGCAGAGAAAATGAACTTATCAATCTTGCCCCGAAAGACCCGCTTCTGTCCATTAGACATGGAAGGGCGTTTATCAAAGGTCACTTTTTTGACAATGTCCTTCTCGCTGAAACTTGCTGTGTCAATCCTGGCCACGGCAAGTGAGTCTCCTGGCTCCAATGTGCCAAGAAGATAGTAAATAATGGCGCATGCCTTATTCAGCTCATTCTTGTATGTGCCTGAAGTGTCCAGGAGCATATATACTCCACGCGAGTGGCTGACCGTATCCGGACAGCCACTTAACAGCATTCCCATTAAAAGAAGAATTATGGCAACAACACCTTTCTTCATGTCGTCTCCTTTTGTGTATTTATTTCGACCTGGTGCCTACTCTCATGAACGGGCTCTTCAACCGCCTGTGCCCTGCTGTGAACAAATTTCTCAATCCATAATGGAGGGAAAATCAGTACATCATATAAGTTCACCAGCAACTCACCCAGATAACTAGCGATATTCCCCATCAAACGGAGCAAGAAGGCAGTCCCGCGCAGTAGCCCCACAAGCACGAACCCCATTACTGTTCGGGATGAACTTATGAATGATTCCAATGGTATGGCCACGAATGTCAACGCAAAGGGGAGAATAAACCCCATTACCATCTGCCCGACCGTGGGTATCCAGCTATTCACTGGATGAACCCCCTCCACAGCGGCAAGCGATTGCCTCAACGCCTGCATGTCGGCCGCAATCCGGTCACGCATAAAGGCAAGTGCCGACTCAACACAGGCCAGAATCAACAGGATGCTGAACGTGACCCAGATCATCCTCCTGCGCATTTTGTCATCCATTGAGCCGATAACAGGGAATAATTTTGTTATTCGCAGCGATTCCATCAGATAGAGCCCCATGGCAACCTCTACCAGAATTATCACCAGCGCAGCTACATTCGACGTCTTAAATTGACCGATATAGCTTCCGCCTCCTACCATTTCCGACATGGGTAATGCAATTAAATTGAAGTTTATTACCGCACC
>JAKLQB010000010.1 GCA_022013615.1 Desulfobacterales bacterium
CTTGATTTTTCTAATAATTAAATGCCGGCAAAAAAGACTTGAGTGGGAAGGGGTTCAACTTAGATGGGCCAAAATGGATTTAATTGTAAACCTGTCAGCTTATTGACAACTGGCAAGAAACCCGCGTCCAGAAAACATGGCTTTTATTTGTCCACATGGGGTTACCGGTGCCTGCCATCTCAAGTGGCTTGAGGAGTAATGGAAATTCCCTTTGATGTTTCAGGACAAAGTTTCTATAATGCCATGACGAGAGTCAAACACCGTGGGTTAAGGAGGTTTTTTGTTGCATGTCTCTTATCTTTATTGGCGCTACAGGCGATCGGGCAGGCCACAGCCTCATTGCCTGGTCCATAGCCCGAAGGCTTGTGGAGAGAGGGAACAGTGTGGGCTTCATAAAGCCCTTCGGAACCCATCCCGTTAACATAGATGGGGTTTGGACTGACTGCGATGCCTTACTTTTTAAAGAGGTACTGAATCTTCAAGAACCCTTCGAGCGACTCTGCCCTTATCTCCTTTCAGAAGAGGCATGGCGGCAAAGGGGGAATAAGGAGGTCCTTGAGGAGATCAAATCCCTTGTTAGGGAACTGTCCGTTGGAAAAGACTTCCTCCTTGTCATGGGCTCCGAGCACATCTTCTCTGACGATTCCTCCCGCCCTATTCCCGATGTCTCCCTTATCACTGAATTGAAGGCAGATTTCGTTCTCGTCAGTCGATTCAGAGACACCGCTAAGTCCATTTACTCCATTCTGTCTGTCAGTTCTCTACTTAAGGACAGAGTCAAGGGAATCATCCTTAACCGGGTGGCGCCGGAAAAACTTGAAGAAATCAGCAATAAAATGATCCCTTCCCTTGCACAGAAGGGGATTCCAATTATAACCGCACTTCCCGAGGATCCTGTCCTTTCCTTCCGGAGCCTTGGGGAGATAAGAGATATCCTTGATAGTGAAATCCTTTGGGGAGGTGAATATCTCGGGCAGTCCGTCGGAGGGATGACTGTTGGTTCGACAGACCTAAAGGGTGAGCTGCGTCTGTTTAAAAGAGCCTATAACAAGATTATTCTCCTAAAGCCATTTCCTCTCGACGCGGAAACAGGTGAACCCCCAGCCCACCGGGCTGTTGCAGGGATTCTCTTGACCGGAGGCCGGAATCCGGCGCCACAGCTTTTGCAGGTGGCCAAAAACTCCAAGATTCCCCTTATGCTGGTGAAAGATGACACTTTTGCGGTCATGGAACGTTTGGAGAAGACTACTTCCAGCCTTGCACCAAAAGACGAATTCAAGGTACAGCGTATTACAGAACTGATGGATCGCGATGGAGCCCTTGACAGGCTTCTGCACTCCCTTGGAGTCAGCCAATAGTATCCGATATGATCCCGAGGAGCTTTTCAGGTGATATTGGCTTTGACAGAAACAGATTAGCTCCTGCATCAATCCCATGAACCCTGTCCTCATCCTGGCTTTTGGCCGATAAAAACACGATCGGCGTTTCTCTATAGTTCTCTTTTTCCCTGATCTTCTTACAGAGCTCAAAACCATTCATTTCAGGCATGATAATATCAAGCATCAGGAGGTCATAGCCATTCTGATCGAGTTTCTTGAGGGCCTCGGTACCCCTGGACGAAGTATGCACCTCATAACCCTCCGGCCTGAGGAGCTCATTAAGGGCAATAAGGACCATTTCATCATCGTCAACGATAAGGATGCGTTTTGCCATTCCATTACTCCTTTCCCGATTGTTTCGTTGGCAGAAGGATCGTCACCTCAGTCCCTTTACCAGGTTCGCTTTTGATTTCAATTCTCCCTCCGTGGGCCTCTATAATGCCAAAACAAAGAGAAAGACCCAGGCCTGTGCCTTTTCCCACTGGTTTGGTGCTGAAGAAGGGTTCAAGGACTTTATCAAGGTTTTTTTCAGGGATCCCCTCCCCGGTATCTTTTACCGAGACGGCGACCAGGGGAACTCCTTCATCCTCAGTGCTGTAAGAATAAATGGTCAACTCCTTTGGCCGCGTCACCTCATCCATTGCGTCCCTGGCATTGGAAATCAGGTTGAGGAAGACCTGTTCGAGCTGGTTTGAATCGCCCATGACCTTTGGCAAATCTTGGGACAGTCTCTTTTCGATCACCATGTTGTGGTTGAGGAGTTGTTGTCCTGTGATCATCAGGGCATTCTCTATGGGCTGATTTATGTCAAGCTCACTAAACTCGGGCTCGGTCTGCCTGGAAAACTCCCTCAAGTGTTCAACAATTCTCTC
>JAKLQB010000108.1 GCA_022013615.1 Desulfobacterales bacterium
AGACAATCAGGGGCATTGGTGACAGGAGATTTATCGCCCCTCTGAAAGGTGAACTTAAAGAGGGAGAGCTCTATGAAAGTGAGATCTTTTATCTTCTCTGCCTTATTAACAGGGTTATTGATCCTGATTTAAAATATATAAAAAAGGCCCTTGCAAAAGGCAAGAAGGAGACAGATGAGAGGATGGAAAAGTTCCTGGAGGGGGATATGGAAGGTCTTCTCCAGGGGACACTGAAATTGGAGTTGAAGTGCCGGAGATGCAGAAAGGAGTACCATTATCATATAGAAAAGGTCATGATGGATGATGAAACGGGATCTAACCATATCATGGATGATATCAAGTGCAAAAACTGCGGTGCTGTAAACCACTATGAGATAACCCCTAAAGGGCAATTATCCATAATGTCATATATGATGCTAATAGTCGCCATCGCAAAAAAGGAGGATAAAGCCCCAGACAACAGCCCTATATCCTTTGCTAAATTTATGCAAGTAGATGGTAAGAAGATGTCGTTAAATGAGGCAATTCCCTATTATGAAAAGAAATTAGAGAAGTATCCAAAAAACATCACCTATATTTTGGGTTATGCCAACACGCTCCGCAATATCAAGAGGACAGAGGATGCAATACCGTTTTACGAAACCGCAATTCAATACGATCCCATGGCAGTAGAGGCTTATGTAGCCCTTGCGCAGATTGCAGATATAAGGGGGGATCTGAATAAGGCATATCATTACTATGCAAGGGCCGCTGAGATAATTAACACAGGCAACTACTACAAAGTGGCCATGGATATGGACGATTTTAAGGAGGCGGTGCTGGATCATTTTATGGGGATATCAAAGCGTCTCGGGAAAAAGCTCCAGCCCCTCCCCAAAAAAGGAACAAAAACGGTTGTGAACAGTCAAAAGGTGGGAAGAAATGCGCCATGTCCATGCGGGAGTGGCAAAAAATATAAGAAATGCTGCCTGCGGGAGGGCGAGGGAGAGATTCCGAAAAGGCCTTCCCCTGATAACACGGAAAAACGGCTTATGGAAAATGTCTTAAAATATTCCAAAAACATACCCAGGAGGGAGTTATTAGATGCCAGTGCTCTCTACTGGGGGATAGAGCCTGAAGAACCCTTGTTGCTTCCTGAAGAGGCACAAAACGAAGGGGGGGCCTTTATAGAGTGGTTTATTCACGATTACCTCCTTTCATCCGGCAAGACAATCCTTGAGGAGTATTATTCATCACACCTCAAAAGGCTGACCAGGAATGGAATGGAGATCCTCAAATCTCATATGAAAGCATGCCCGGGTGTGTATGAGATCCAGGAAGTTACAAAGGGAGTCGGAATGAAATTGAAAGATATTTTTACCAGTAAAGAACTTGATGTGAAAGATGTTAAGGGTTCATATCAGGTGGTGAAATGGGATTTTATTATGGTCAGGGTCTATAATCTAAAGGGGGTGAAGAGATTAATAGGAATTGGGAGTATATTGTCGAGGCACACGGTCCAGGGACTCAAAGACTTTCTTCTCCATGAGTTTGAAAAATTCAAAGGGGAGTCCGACCGCCATGACTGGGGAGATTTCATGAAACAAAGATTCCATCTCATAGAACATTATATGAAAAACCTTCCGGAAGAGAGGCCCGTCTTTGTTACCCCTGAAGGGCACAATCTTATCATATCGAAGGCCCATTTCAATATCAGGGATTTTGATAGGGTCATTGACAAACTGTATGAAGAAAAAGACTTTGAACTTGATGATCTGCATCCCCATAATAAGGTAAAGTTTTCCTGGTTAAAGAAGGGGGAATCCAGGAAATGGGAAGTGGTTAAGCCGGAAAAGGGCATGATTTTAGATACAAAATTTATGCATGAGAGTGGAAAATTAAGCTGGGATATTCTCGGAAACATAATGATTGACGGACAAAGCCTTACATTGGAATGTATATCAAAAGAGAGACTAAAGAGGGGAACACAGAGGCTCAATGATCTGTTAAAGGGCCATATAGACCATAAGGTTGACACCTTTGAAGATATGGAGGTTGCAATGGAAAGGAATAGGGGAGAAAGGCATCATGATAAAGAGGAAGAGCCCGATTCCCATGCACGATACATGATGGACTCAATTATGCATGAAAAATTCAGGGAATGGATCGATGAACGGATTCCTGCCCTTGATGGTATGACACCACGTGAGGCAATAAGATCCGAACACGGAAGAGATAAGGTCGTAGAGATAATAAAGGGCATGGAGAACAGTGAAGAAAGAAAGAAGATGAAGGGAATGTTGAATATGGACATCAGCTTTATAAGAGATGAGCTTGGATTAAAAAGTGAGGTATCGTTGAGTTAGCGAATAAAGGGAAGGCTATAATACATTGACAAATCAGTGAGATAACGGTATTCTGGAAATATAAACACCATCCTTGGATAAACATCCTTAATCTCTCAATGATCCTGACAGGATTGGAAGCTCAAAATGAAAAAACAAACAATAAAGGTAAAAAACGAGCAGGTAAACCTCGCAGATCTTATAACAGTGATTAAACAATGTTCGGAAATTTCAGCAGCATACCTTTTCGGTTCTGCTGCCAAAGGAGAGGGAGTGGTCAATGACTTGGATATTCTGGTCCTGCTTCACAGAAACATTGATAAGCATGAAGCATACATCAATCTCACCTACAGATTATCTCATGTTTTTGATATTTCTTCACTTGTTTGCAAATGACATCTCACCAAAATAGCAGATACAAAATCGCCACCCGTACGGCCCCTTTTCAAGAGTCGGTCATACGCGAGATGACACGGCTGGGCGATGAAACTGCCTCCGTAAACCTCTCTCAGGGTTTGCCGGACTTCGACTCATCACTCGATGTGTTGGAAGCCGCCGTAAAGGCGATTCGAAACGGCGATAATCAATATACATTTCCTTTTGGTACGCCAAGCTTCCGTGAGGCGGTGGCCGCCAGGTGTAATCGCTACAATCACATTTCTGCCGATCCTGAGGCTGAGGTGACCATCACTTGCGGCGTTAGCGAAGCAATTATGTCCGCAATTTTGGCATTAACCGATCCCGGCGATGAAGCGATCATCCTGGAGCCGTGGTACGAGAACTATGTCCCTTGCTGTCTGATGGCCGGGGTGCGACCGCGCTTTGTGCCGCTCCGAGAGCCTGGATACACGTTCGATCACGACGAACTGCAGGCGGCCTTTAATGATCGTACCCGGCTGATATTGATCAACACGCCACATAACCCGACAGGGCGGGTATTCAGCCATGCAGAGTTGAGTACGATCTCCAGGCTCTGTCAAACATTTGATGTGATTGCCGTCACGGACGAGATCTATGACCAGATTTTATATGACGGGCATAATCATGTGAGCATCGGCAGTTTGGAGGGGATGCATGACCGCACGGTCACGATCAGCGGACTGGGCAAAACCTATGCCGTTACCGGCTGGCGTGTAGGTTGGGCTATCGCTGCGCAGCCGTTAACAGCAGTGATCCGAAAAGTTCACGACTATCTGACCATCTGCGCTCCCGCTCCGTTTCAGGCTGCCGGTATTGTTGCCCTGGGCCTGCCAGAAGCGTATTACACCGATATGGGTGCTCAATATGCTGCGCGGCGAACCATCCTGCTGGATGCTCTGGATGCAGTCGGTGTGCCGTACTGCAAACCGGAAGGGTCCTATTATGTAATGGCAGACTTCGGCAATGTGGAATGGGATCAGGGCGCATACTCTAATCCGGATTGGACCACGGATCGTGCTTTTGCCGAATACATGGCTCGCGAGATCGGCGTGGCTGTCGTGCCAGGGTCAAGTTTTTATAAGGGCAACGATCAGGGCACATCCCGGGTACGTTTCAACTTTGCCAAGCGGGAAAATACACTTCGAGAAGCAGCAAAGCGCTTTCAGCGGCTCCGCATTCGTTAGCTCAAAGGACATGCTATTGAAAAACATGTTCGTGCAGAAAAAAGAGGGGCAGCGCGGATTCGAGAGGTAAGAAGACCCGATAATCCAGAGATGATTTTTTCAAGGCACTAAACTGCTACGATCTGCAAACATATTGTACGAGATACCGGAAATGGATAGATTATATATCAACCTCCCTTTTATCGGGTCACCAGGGACAGGATCGCCTTTTCTGTGTGCATTCTGTTTTCTGCCTGGTCAAAAGAGACCGATTGAGGGCCCTCAATTACTTCATCCGTCACCTCTTCTCCCCTGTACGCTGGCAGCGGGTGCATAAATATGGCATCCTCTTTGGCCTTTTTCATGCTTTTTTCATTTATCTGAAAGGCTGCAAAATCTTCGATCCTCTCTTCTTTGCTCTTTTCCGGTCCGCCCATGGAGTGATAGGTGTTTGCGTAAACCAAATCAGCCCCTTCCATGATCTCATCCATGTTTTTGGAAAAAACAATCTTTGCGCCAGTGCATTTGGCAAGCTCATTTGCTTTATTCAACACATCGGGGTTTGGTTCATATCCGTCAGGCATGGCTGCAAAAAAGTCCATTCCCATCATAGCGCACCCTATAGTGAGACTGTGGAAGACGTTCCAGATATCACCGGAATGGGCCATCTTTAATCCCTTGAAAGCCCCTTTCTTCTCTTTTATTGTCAGAAAATCTGCAAGGAGTTGGCAGGGATGGGTAAGATCGGTCAGGGCATTGATTACAGGGTGTTCCATGTATTGTGCAAATTCTTCAAGACGTTCCTGTCCAAAGGTTCTCATGATAAGCCCATCACAGAAACGATCGATCACTCTTGCAGTATCTTTTACGGGTTCTCCCCTTCCCATTTGGGTTTCTTCTGATCTCATGAAAAAACTTTGTGCGCCAAGCTGCGCTATGCCTGCCTGAAAGGATGTCCTGGTCCGAGTCGAGAGTTTTTCAAATATCAGGAAATAGTTTCTTCCCTTAAGAATTTCATGGGGCTCTCTCATCGCCCATTTCCTCTTAAGATCACTTGCCACATCAAGAATGAAGAGAACCTCTTCTTTTGTATAATCCATCACGGTAAGAAAATCCCTCCCAAGAAATTTATCTCTCATCATTGACCTCCTCTGTTAAAATTTCAAAAATCAATTCCTACAATTAATATGTTTCTATTCCTTCTAAATCTTATGAATCCCTCTCAATGGGAAAAGTCAGGCAATGGGGGCCACCGCCTGCCTTCAATAATTCTGTCAGCTTGAGCTCGATGATCTCAAATCCCAGAGCCTTCAATTGTTCATTGACTCTGGTGTTGTCTTTATCAGAGATGATGGTCTCCTTATCCAGGGCGATCACGTTGGCCGCCAGATATGAAACCTCCTCCACTTTGATTTCAACCAGTTCAAATTGTCTTTGCTTTAGGATCTCAACAAAGAAGTGGGGCAATACCTCTGGACACACCACGGCAATTTTTTCCCCGATGATATTTCCCACCATGTCTAAGTGGACAAAGTCAGCATGGAAGGGAACCGGGATGATTTCTAAATCAAGAAGGGGAGCTATTGCCTCCAATGCTCCAACACCCTCCCGGTTTGAGCGACCCCCATATCCAACAGCAAGGGTGTTGTCATCAAGATACATAAAATCTCCCCCCTCAATGGTTCCCCGGGATATATGTCTGAAGATGGGAATGCCGTGTTCCAGCAGGGCATTTTCAGCCATAATCTCCTCCCCCCGTCTCTCAGGGATACAGTATCTTCCAAGAACTATCCCCTTTGGCGTTGATACGCCTATATCCCGGGTAAATACCTGGTAGGGGTACCGTTCATCAGGTTCAAAAATTATCACCTCGGTCCCTTTTTCCCTAAAAACATCGACAAAGGCCTGATGCTCCCTGATTGCTTCCTCGACATCGGGTAAATTTCCGCTATTTATTATTCTACTTGTAGTTGGACTGATAGGCAGTATCCGATAGTAGAGCGGTTTTGAAAGCAGGACCCTTTTAATTTTTCCGTATTCATTTGAAACGAACATAACGTACCTCCTAAATATCTATGTGCAATAACAACTCTAATGTGAGTGAGTTTGTACCAAAAGTGGGTAAGAATACCCCATGTCATCCCCTCAAAACGGGCAACGTAGTCCCGCCGCTGGCGAAAATTGCCACATCGGCTTTTGGCAATTCTTTATGAACCATGTCTACGGCCTCATCAATGGATGAGGCGTATGTCATGCCCATTGCCTCCACCTGATCCCTTGCCAATCCTTCGCACACGTGAACGACCTGCGATAATTTCTCCGGTATCTTTTTCATGTCCCATATACAGAGAAGGGCGCTGATGCCCATTGGGGCGCAGCGTTCCGGATAGTTTCCAGCCATAAGTTGATTCAGATAGTCGTTGGCAGACAATCCACTGGCCACTTCCTCAATAAAAGGATCGAGCTTCTCCCATCCATCCTGAGGAGAAATCCAAATGACCTTCCCTCCTCTCTTAGTTACCAATGCGCCGGCATCCAGGCCCTTAAGGGATTGAAGGCCCGGCTCCATTGGAAAGGATGAGACGACAGCGACATCAACCAGCCGGGGGATTTTGGCCATATAACCTTTCATCACTTCCTGGGATGCCTTTTGATGTTCTTTGACCACATCCCCGCAGAAGACATCCACAACCTCGTTTCTCTCGTTCCAGGTGAAATCAATTTTGAAATCCAAACCCGCAATTCTCGCAACTTCGTTTTGCTCCTCGTAGAAGAAATTTCCCTCCACTTTGCCGATTCTGGAACTATGGTTTTCTATCCATTTCATGTGATGCTCGGCCACCGACCTTGCCGAGCAAACACCAGGCATGATGATTTTAGAACCACCGGCAAAGCCCGCCCAAACATGTGGAACGCAAGATCCAATTCCAATGATTAAATCGCTTTCATGCACATGAGGATTGACCTCGACGACAGAACCACGCGTTGTTCTTCCAATGGTAACATTGTCTTTGGAGAGAGGGTCGTGATTGAGTACACGGGGTTGCAAGCGCTCAAAGGCTTCAGCCCCTATTTTAGTTTTCAGGTCTTCTGAGGATAGTGGGGAATGGGTCCCCAG
>JAKLQB010000952.1 GCA_022013615.1 Desulfobacterales bacterium
ATATGGAGGGGTGTAGTGGCTGTTTGGGCACCTGCGGGGCGTGGGTGTGGCATTATTTGGTTTCGATGCCCGGATGCCTCATTGGGGCCTAAATACACACACTTTCTCAATAATCATCTCAGATTGTTCGCTGGCGAACAATTTTGTCCTTTCATTTCTTTCTGATTCTTGTTTAGTGAGGCTTTTCTTGGATTTTTCTTGGCGGGAATTTAGATGGGGTCTCTGTGTTTTGGGGCACCGGGAACCTTGCCGGCTGTGGATTCGGGAAATTTGGGTCATGATGGCCTGGGTTCGGTGGGGAGCCATCTACACACACTCACTAAGAATAAGTAATTTATGTCAATTGGTTTCTTTCTTTTCATAACTCTCAATTTTATCAACTGCCAATTTCACATATTCTTCCCATTCCTTATCGCCTTCATCTGCCTTTACAAAATCTTTAAAATCATTTATCCCGAATTTCTGTACTGCGTATTCTAAATAATCTTTCCATTCTTTTTCTGTTGGTTTCCTAAAATGGATTATCTCATCTGGAAATACTTCACCCCCCTTTTCTAACATAATAAAATCACCGCCGTGTTCTCCAGACCGAAAGGGGACGCCAGGTATAATGCCTTCCTTAATCCCTTCCTTGGGTTTTTCCATTTTTTTCAGATTCTCCGAAGTTTTCTGAACGGCTTTTACAAGGTCTTCGGTTGAGACTATGTGGTAGTTCTCAAAGACGGTTCTTGTGAGATGTCCTGATAGTTCCATTGCAACCTTTTCGCTTACGCCACTTTCAACCATGTTCCTAACGGCAGACCTACGCATATCATGGATAAGTCTCTTTCCCACGCCTGCGTCATCACATGCACTCTCCCAGCTGCCTCTAAAGTCCATAACTCTACCTGTCTTCATTTTATTGAGAAAGACATAAGGTATATCAGTTCCCAATGCCTCTTTTTCATTCCATAGACGTTTGAATATCAGTTCCATTTCATCATCCCGGATGGCCACTTCAAAATGCCCCACCTATGGCCACTTCAAAATACCCCACCCCTGGTAGTGGCTACTGGAGGATCCCCACCGTGGTGAGGGGAAAATTTTCAGCGACAGAACGGTTATAATTTATTCTTTCTTCTTCCCTAAAGCAAGTTTTTCTGAGGCCTCCTTAAGCCTGTAGCTTTTCCCTTCAAATTTGAGCAGGTGGCCACGATGGAGCAATCTGTCAAGGATTGCAGAGGAGGCCGCATTGTCTTTGAGTAGTTTGCCCCAATCTCCAACAGGACGGTTGGATGTTATGAGTGTGCTTTTCCTTTTGGAATAGCGATTCAGTATGATATCAAGTAGATCATCTGCCGCGTCTTCAGGTACTCTTTTTCTCAGGAAAAGATCATCTATTATCAGCAAATCTGCTTCTGAGAAAAGTTTGTTAACCTTTTTTCTTTTCCCTGTTTGAGTGGCCTCGAAGATATCTTCAAAAAAGGTGTGGGCTTCACGATAAACAACCTGATGACATGCCTGTGTTGCAGCATGAGCAATTGTTTTGGCAATATGACTTTTTCCTGTTCCGGGTGAGCCTATTAGGAGTGCATCTTCACCGTTGTGTATAAATTTGATGGTTACCAGCTCAAAAATTTCCTTTTTTGGAAGCCTTGGATTAAAGCTCCAGTCGAACTCAGTTAATGTTTTCCTCTCATCAAGGCCAGAGGCCTTAAATCTACGTTCTATAAGACGTGAATGTCTGGAATCCATCTCATCTTGAATCAAGAGTGAAAAGACTTCCAAGAAAGAAGATTCCCCTTGATTTGCCTGTATTGCACGGGTTTCTAATGTTGCTCGCATACCATTTAGACGAAGTGTTTCCAGGTTTTTCTCTATTTCCTGTATAGACATCGGCATATTCTATACCTCCTTCTTTTGTTTTCATCCCTTACATTCTGGTTGAACAAAATCGACCTGCTTAATCAAATTCTTCCCTGTGTTCGCAACCACTGGAGCTGTTTGGGTGACATATCGCCTGCATCCATAACTGTAGTCGGGATTTTAACCAAGTCGGCGCCTGACGGCTCAAAGGTCTGGTTCCAGTCAAAGGCCTCGGCTGAAAACCCATTTCTCCGGAGCAGGGCAACGGCTTTCTCGGCGCCAGTAATCCCGGCTTCGTCCCTATCCAGAAAAACTGTTATTTTGGGAATTGGGACACGTGAACTGATAAATTTTACCCGGGCCATCTGTTCTTCTGTCATGTGTGACCCCATCAACGCCCCCACGTTCAAACAACCGGATTCGACCAAAGCTGCCACATCAAAGAAACCTTCCACCAGCACCAGTCCAAACCGCTCCACCTGCTGCCTTGCAGGGGCATCTAATAACACCTTATCTTGATTGAATATTTCCAATCTCTTGAAGAACGGAAAGCTCCAGTATTTGCCATCTGTTTTTTCTTGTTGCGATGTCAAGGCCCGGCCGACATGTGTCAGTATAACCGGCTTTAATCCGGATACCCCGCGCACCTGAAACACCAACCGTCCATTGAGAGGTGATCCTTTTGCCCTTTCCGGCAGAAACCCGCATCCCAGATACCGACAGGTTACCGCTGAAACCTGCCGACGCCGCAATTCTGGATGTCCCGGCTGTAACCAGCGCCGCAAATCTACCCTAATAGGTCTATTTTCTTCCGGTTCTTTTAATACCTGAACATTCCGTTTTACCTCCTGTGAACTTATATCCAGATCATCTATGTGTGAGATTCCGTTTTCCATCATCCAAGAGGCAACTTCATAGCAGTTCATTGCCTGGCCTCGCTGCCGCAGCAACTCCTGGCAAAAATTGAGGACACCGCATTTGGCGCCCAGACCACTGCTGAAATCCTTGAATATATTCTCCGTCAGATTCAACCGCAGCGAAGCCGTTTTTTCGCCTGTAAAAGGCGATTTGATCCATATCTCCTCGGGTTTACTGCGGCGTTTTTCATCAACTTCCAGCCCAAAAACTTCAATCACTTTCTCCCAGCTTGCCATTTGCCAGATCTTGCGCAATTGTTCTCTCGGCATGACAAAACGACTCTTTTTCCTCACTCTCTCCGATCCTGCCGGCGATTGTTCACAAACCTCTGTTTGTGCTGCGTGTTGTTCCCAGAATGCAGCATAGTCTTCCGGAGGTCGTATTAATTTGTGTTCCTGAATAAGCGGATCAGAATCCCTCTCTTTTTCCCCTTTGTTGTTTTCAGCAAGAATTTTCACAAGGTTACGAATGGACTTGTAACTATGTAGGCCCACCTTAACGGCCTTTATGGCAGCTTCCTCGACGTAGCAGGCTTCATAATGTCGTACCAGATTTACAATCCCCTGCATTCGTCTTTGACCAGTTCTGCCTTCTTCTTGGAATAAAAACTTACAGAGTTCTTTGGTTACAGGCCCAATTTTCTCTGCTTTGGCAAAGAGATAGTTTGTTTGCCGTGAGGGGTTGAAAATCCTATCTCCTTCCTCCATATGTACAGACCCTGGCCTGCTACTTTTGGCGTGCCTGCGAATAACTTCCATCGTTACAGGATCGATAATCTCAATCTCAGTGTCATAAATCCTTACAATTACTTGTTTATAGAGCGGAGCCGGTAAGGCTGAATAATAGGATTTGCCCACTTGAATGGCGCCGTCATCCCAGACCGTACGGGTTTCTTGACTAAAGTACCGAAATGATGTCAGAGGAAGTCGCTTCAAATAAGGTTTTTCCTCCTGAAACATCTCTTCAACTTGCCGTTTTGTTCTCCCGTGTATACGCTGGGCAGCCCATCTTTCCTCCCAGTGCATAAGCCACTCATTCTGCCTTTCAATCGATTCAAATGTGCGACCCTTCAAAGCCGTATCCTGTGTATGCTGTATGGCATTTTCCACAGTCCCTTTCCTGTTCGGGTCTCGAACCCTTGCCGGGTCAGCAACAACCCCATAATGGTCCAGCATGGCCGCATAAACAGCGTTTAATTCAGGTTCGTAAATATCAGGCTTGATTACACCCTCTTTCAAATTGTCCAGGACCACATACTGGGTGCAACCCCCAAAATATCGAAATGCCTGCTCATGAAGTTTCGCCCATGTTTCCTTGCTTGATTTCCAAACCACTTTCCGGAATGAACGCCTGGAGTATTTTAATGTCATTACAAAGAGACGAGGTTTGCGGTATTTCCCTGTCGAATGTAACGTCTTGGCTCCCGTACCATAATCTACTTGGGCCTCTTCACCTGGCAAATATTCCAATCGATCAAATTGCTTAGGGTCCTCTTTCTTTAGCCCCCTTACAAAACGCTTTACGCTATTGTATTTGTTTGTAAAACCAAAACGTTCAACCAAATCCTGGTAAATCGCTACCGCATTTCTCCCAAGCCTCACCTGATCTTCAATCCATTCTCGGTGAGGTTCACAGGCCGATCTGGCATGTAATGGAATTGCCCGCTTTTCTTCCTTGGATACACTGATTCCCGGCGGCCGGGGTGGGGGATTTTGACTGATTATGCAATCAGGCCCGGCCTCCAGCCCGTAGGGCCTTACGCCCCGGAGGGTGGCCACCTCCATTTCAGTGGGGTATTTTGAATCTAAGTCTCCGTTTGCAGGGAAAAGGCCACTTTCATTTGCGTATCTCTTTACCGTTTTCCTATGAATCTGCGTCTTCCGGCTTATTTCACGCTGGCTAACACCATTCTTAAGCAGTGTAATTATTGTAGATTTCTTATCAGGCTTCAAAACGTTCATCCTTTCTTCCTCCCAGCTAAGTCTCTATTTTACTGGGAGTCTATTTAACGTTCTGTCGCCAATTTGTGAATTGACCTGTAGGCCAGAATCTACATTTTGAAACTATTTAGGTGGGGTATTTTGAAGTGGCCACAGGTGGGGCATTTTGGGTGGCCATCCGGGGTTAACAATTGCATAAATATATTCAGTGGTAAATTGGGATGCGAAATTGTAGATCTGAGCATCCAAAATGACCAT
>JAKLQB010000953.1 GCA_022013615.1 Desulfobacterales bacterium
CGGCACGATTAGAAGGCCTTTGGCATTTTGTAAGTGGTACAGGAACCATTGCATATTAGGGTCAGCAACGCAGTTCTCAATGGCTATCCGTGATGCATCGACGAGTAGCTGTTGCTTGAGCGCTTCCTCAGCACCTGCCTGCGACGTTGCAAATGCCAGGAGTCCAGTACCTATCAATGCGATGACAATCAGAAATCTTATGTTAGGGACTTTTTTATTTGCTATCATCGTTTTCCCCTCCTTTGTCTTTGGGCTAAGCATACTTTCGGTTCTGATATGCTGGAAGTCTTTACCATAACGGCCGGCGTTCATTACAATTGCTGCATGGCAGCGCCTAACCCAGGTTGGCGCATGACCAGCTTTAGAGCCCTGTAAGAGGCTATATTACCATTTTCAAGGTGAGTTGCAAGAGTATTTAGCACCAATTCTAATTAGCGAGATGAAAAATACTCCACAATGCTGTCAGTGAGGGATTCAATGGTGTATTCGGGGGGGGTAAGAGTTACTGTGAAGCCATTCTTCTGAGCAGTCTTCGCGGTGATAGGCCCAATACAGGCCACTGCCACTGAGTCCATCCATTTCTGTAACTTCCGGACATCGGGTTTAAACATCTCAACAAAATTATTTACAGTGGAAGAACTTGTGAAGGTCACCATATCAATGGCCCCTTTTTCAAGCATTTCCCGCACCTTTACTGTATCATGATCGGGCCTGACCGTCCTGTAGGCCGGTACCACCTCAACCTGGGCCCCCATCTTTCGTAATTCCTCAGGCAGAACCTCCCTTGCGCGTGCCGCTCTTGGAAGAAGGATATTTGTCCCTTTGATTCCCAGTTTCTTAAAGCTCTCTACTACTGCTTCTGCCCGGTACTCGCCAGGTATCAAGTCCGGTTTGATCCCAAAGCCATGCCAGATTTCGGCTGTTTTTGGACCAATTGCTCCAATTTTTATTCCCTTGAGATCCCTGACATCCTTTCCAAGGGCCTCCAGCCTTTTTAAGAAGTATTGGACGCCATTTACGGAGGTAAAGAGCAGCCACTGGAAATTTTCTAAAGCTTTGATGGCGCGATCGATCGCATCCCAGCTTTCCGGCGGCACCACTTCTATTGTAGGGAACTCGATACATTCTGCGCCCAGCTCTGCCAGGGCTGAGAGAAAGCCGCTTGCCTGTTCTCTGGCCCGGGTCACTACGATACGTTTTGCAAAGAGTGGCCTTGTTTCAAACCAGTTGAGCTTCTCTCTCAGGTGGATTACATCGCCAACAACGATAATGGCCGGCGGCGTAATGCCACTCTCCCTGGATAACCGGGCAATATCCGTAAGGGTTCCCTTAATTGTCTTTTGCTCGGATACAGTTCCGCTGCGGATCACAGCGACGGGAGTATCAGGCGTTCGCCCATGTCCCATCAGTCTTTCAGCAATACGCGGCAAATTCCCAACACCCATCAGAAAGACCAGAGTGCCGACACCTGTTGCAAGCTTATCCCATGCAATGTCTGATGTTTCTTTTTGGGGGTCCTCATGGCCAGTTATGAAGGCTACCGTGGAGGTGTAATCCCGGTGGGTCAGGGGAATCCCGGCATAGGCCGGTACAGCGATTGCAGAGGTGATCCCAGGCACAACCTCAAAATGTATTCCAGCCTCTATCAGTTCCACGGCCTCCTCTCCGCCTCTGCCAAAAATAAAAGGATCTCCCCCCTTCAGCCTTACTACAAAATGTCCTTTCCTGGCCCTGTCAACGATCAGTGAGTTGATATCTTTCTGAAGCATGGTGTGATTGCCACCCTTTTTTCCCACATATATCAACTCCGCATTAGCATCTGCGTATTCGAGAAAAATCCGGTTCGCCAGGCTGTCATAAATTATCACATCAGCACGAGACAGGCATTCTTTAGCCTTTATTGTCAGAAGCCCCGGATCTCCAGGGCCGGCCCCTACGAGATATACCTTGCCCGTTTTTTTCCCTGTCATGCCCTATCACCTTTAAAAAAGAGACCCGCATGGCCCCAATATCTTCCCGAACTTTTTGAGAAGTTACTGGGGTTTTACGGTTTCTTATAAATGCGCGCCAGTATCTTATCTGCACCGGAATCGAGTAGTTTTCTGGCCAGTGTGACGCCAATTTGTTCAGCCTGGGCCTTTTTTCCTGTGATTTCATCCCTGACAGTATTAGATCCATCCAGTTCAGCCACCATTCCTGCCAGGTGAAGCACTCCATCCCTAAAACGGCAGAATGCGGCAATGGGAACCTGACAGCCGCCTTCCAGCTCCTTTAAAAACGCCCGCTCTGCCCTTACCGTTACTTCGGTCTCCTCATGGTTCAGAAATTCAAGCAGGCTGACTGTCAGCTCATCGTCACGCCGTACCTCCAGTCCAAGCGCGCCCTGGCCAATGGCAGGCAGCATCTGGTCCGACGGAATGACATGTGTAATGCGTTTCTCAAGCCCAAGGCGTTTAAGACCCGCAGAGGCCAGGATAATTGCCTGGATTTCTCCCTCTTCAAGCTTCCGGAGTCGGGTGTCCACATTTCCCCTGAGTGGCACAATCTCAAGGTCACGACGTATTGTGAGCAACTGGGCTGCCCTTCTCAGGCTGCTGGTCCCTACTCCTGCCCTCTGGGGCAGATCCTGGATTGTTTGATATTTTACGGAGACAAAGGCGTCCCTGGGATCCTCTCGCTCTGGGAAAGCAGAAAGCATAAGCCCTTTTGGCAATTTAGCGGGGACGTCTTTCATACTATGAACTGCCAGATCGACTGCTTTTCCGAGGAGCGCCTCTTCGATTTCTTTCACGAACAGCGCTTTTCCACCGATTTTGTTCAACGGGGTATCAAGAATTTTGTCCCCGGTGGTCTTTATCCTGACCAGTTCAACCTGAATATGGGGGTGTCTGGCCTCAATCTGTTTCTTGACCCATTCACTCTGGGCAAGCGCCAGCCTGCTTCCTCTTGTGCCGATTTTCAAAGTCATGGGGTTTTTTTCAATAAAAACCTGGTGAGCTCCAGGTCATGGGGTGTTGTAACCTTGATATTTTTTTCAGATCCCTCCACCACCGTCACCGGAATTCCCAGTCTTTCTATCAGTGCTGAGTCGTCTGTTGCCTCATCCCACCTCTCGATCATGGCCTTTTGATGGGCTGCTTCGATATCTTCATAACGAAATACCTGGGGGGTCTGAACCAGCCATATGTGCTTCCTGGCATAGGTCTTTACCACATAGCCATCACTGTCGATCTCTTTAACTGTTTCTTTTGCTGGCAGTGCAGTGATTACAGCCCGATGGGTCTTTGCTTTTTCAATCACTCGCTCAATTAATGCTTCGTCAATACCCGGACGAACGCCGTCATGTATCAGGACAAGGCCATAGTTTTTCCCTGCGGCGTCGAGACCCAATCTTACTGAATCCTGACGTCGCGTCCCGCCGGGAACGACTTTATTGACCTTTTCCAGCTTGAATCTCTCTACGATTTCTTTGCGACAGTAGCCCACGTCCATCGAAGGAACAACCAAAATGATTGCATCCACGGCAGGGCAATCCTGAAAAGGCTTAAGGGTTACTGCCAGGAGGGGCCTGCCTTCAAGCTCCGTAAACTGCTTTGCCCGATCGCTTCCCATGCGGATCCCCGATCCAGCCGCCGGGATAATAGCTACTGTTTTGTTGAGGTCGGAAGCATTCTCTTTTTTTGACATGCGCTGTAAGCAACCCTTTATAAAAAACAGGCCCTGGAAAACCAGGGCCCAGACACTAACTCGATTAATCAAACATTCTGCATTCGCCTGTTTCAGCCTTGGGCCACCTTTCTTGTCTGCTTCTTCAAGCGATTGATGCGGCGACGCAGAATATCAATTTTTTTCCTATCTTTTGCTTTGCGCGCTTTTTGCTTATCAAATTTAAACTGGACGATCTTTTTTTTCAATTCTTTCACGCTTGAGGTGGGCTTAATTGGCTTCTTTTTTTTCTCCTGTGCTGGCTTTTCGTCCTCAATGTCCTTATCCTTTTTAATAATATCAAGCAGGTCCTCTTTTTTCATGGAGGTTACACCGGTAACCCCAGGAATTTCCAAAGCTACCTCTTTCAGTTCCTTAACCGTCATTTTCTCAAGAGGTTTTTTCAATTCCTGTCTTTCTTCCTTGATCTCTTTCTCAATCCCCCTGGCTTCGTAAATAACCGCTAATAGCTCTTCCTTCCTCATAACGCTAAACCCGGTAACCCCGGGAATCTCTTTGGTTATCTCCCTCAATTCCTTGACAGTCATCTCTTCCAGAGGTTTCTCGGAAACCTGCGTTTCTTCCTGCGTCTCTTCCTTTTTAATTTCATCTTCCATAGTAAGTTCTCCTGCTGTATTTCTTTTAATTAATTTCCATCGACAAATTCATCTGATCCCCCTCCCCCCAGGGGAGGGGTGAGATTTTCCCCCTTAAGAGAAAACGGATCTACTACTTCTTAATAAAAGGCGTGAAGAGATCAATCGGGATCGGAAAAAATGTTGTTGTACTGCTCTCTGAAGATATCTCCCTCAGGGTCTGAAGGTATCTCAACTGAAGGGCTTCTGGGTGTTTTGATATGATACCTGCAGCGTCTGCCAGGCGGGTGGCGGCCTGAAATTCACCTTCTGCATTTATGACCTTGGCCCGCCGCTCCCTCTCGGCCTCAGCCTGCTTGGCCATGGCTCTCTGCATTTCCTGTGGAAGGTCAATATGCTTTACTTCAACTGTGGAGACCTTTATGCCCCACGGATCAGTGTGTTTATCAAGGATGCTCTGTAACTGGGTGTTGATCTTGTCCCTTTCTGCCAGCAGTTCATCGAGCTCCACCTGCCCGCATACACTCCGCAGTGTAGTCTGTGCCAGTTGTGATGTGGCAAAAAGGTAATTCTCCACCTCAATAGTAGCATTTCTAGGCTCCATAACCCGGAAATAGATGACCGCATTCACCTTAACGGAGACGTTATCCCTGGTGATCACATCCTGTGGAGGCACATCCATGGCCACAAGGCGCAGGCTCACCTTGACCATCTTATCGATGACCGGAATGAGGATAATTAATCCCGGGCCTTTGGTTTTGATCACTCGGCCAAGACGAAAGATCACGCCTCGCTCATATTCCCTTAGAACTCTAATGGCGGATGCAAGAAAAAACACAATCAGCACTATTGCAAGAATGTAAAACATGTTGTCCTCCTTTTAGTTAATATTCCTAATTGCTGGTCTTTTTGACTGATAAAACCAGTCCTTCTACACCTTCCACTTCCACTTTTTCTCCTGGTTCAATCCTTTCCCTGGCCTTTGCCCGCCAGTACTCCCCATGTACAAAGATCAGTCCCTCAGGGTCGATCCGCTCCTTCACCAGGCCAACCTCGCCCAACAGGCCGTCCGCCCCGCTCATTGGTCTGGCCCGATAGGCCCGGAATGCCAGGCTCGCAACCACAACAAAAAAACCCCCCACCAAAAGGATGGTCGGCAGCATCAGATTTAGAGAAACGCTCATATCCTCAAACAGCATGATAGAACCAATGGTCAAGGAAATCAATCCCCCAATGGAGAGGATACCATAACTCGTCACCTTTATCTCGACAATAAAAAATATAATAGCCAGGGCAATGAGGAGGAGACCGGCATAATTGACCGGCAGGGTCTGAAAGGAGAAAAAAGCGAGAATCAGGGATATGGCTCCGATAACACCCGGAAAGATGGCCCCTGGATGAGACATCTCAAAGTAAAGCCCGGCAAGCCCGATCATCATGAGGATATAGGCAATGTTCGGGTCACTGATGGTCTTGAGCACCTTGTCGCGCCAGCTGGGGCGAAAATAGGTCTTTTTAAGGTCTGCGGTTTTAAGAGTGATCGTACCCCCGGATACACTGATCTCCCTTCCGTCTATCTTTTGGAGGAGTTCGTCAATGTCCTTTGCCAGCAGGTCAATTACATTGTTTTCGAGCGCTTCATCAGCGGTTATGGAAACGCTTTCCCGAATCGCCTTCTCTACCCATTCCCCGTTTCTTCCCTTATCTTCCGCGATTCCCCTGGCATAGGCGGCCATATCGTTCACCACCTTCTCTGACATGGTCTTGTCAATATCTTTGCCGCCTGCTGTGACAGGATGGGCAGCCCCGATGTTCGTCCCGGGTGCCATGGTCGCTATATGGGCTGCCACTGTGATCATTACGCCTGCAGAGGCTGCACCGGCCCCACTGGGTCCCACCCATACGGCAACCGGGATTGGTGAATTCAATATGGCCTTGATAATGGTACGCATGGAAGAACCCAACCCCCCCGGAGTATCGAGGCGGAGTATGGCAAGCCCTGCACCTTGTTTGGCTGCTTTTTCCAGGCCTCTGGCAACATACATGGCCGTACCCGGGCTGATGGGACCTTCAAGCTCAATAATGAAGACTTCATTTTCGGCCAGGGCCATTCCAGACGTTCCAAAACCCGGAATTCCCAATATTGCAAGGCTGATAAAAACAAAGCAGAAAAAGGCTGTGGTTCTTTGCTTAGCCATTTTTTTTGACCTCCAGGCTCAGGGGCTTTGTGGGAGCCCCAGATGTTTCATGATCTTTTTGATATCTTCCCATACCTGACCTTTTAACTCACGCTCCCGAGACGGATTCCTGATGATATAGGCCGGGTGATAGGTGGGCATAACCGGGATATCCATATAAGAATGCCACGTGCCCCTCTTAAGGGTAATTTTGAAGTCACCCCCCAGCAGGGCCTGACCGGCTATCCGGCCAAGGATACAGATGACCTCGGGTTTAATAATACTGAGCTGCTGCTTCAAAAAGGGAATACAGGTCTCGATTTCATCCCTCACAGGATCGCGATTGCCGGGCGGACGGCATTTCACCACATTGCAGATATAGACTTCTTCCCGGGTGAGCCCCATGCCGTTTTCGATGATCTTTGTTAGCAGTTTTCCGGCCTCGCCCACAAAGGGCTTGCCAATTATGTCTTCTTCCTGACCGGGACCTTCTCCCACAAACACAAGCTTTGCACTGGGGGGGCCCTCACCAAAGACCAGGTTGTTTCTGCCCTTATGGAGGTTACACCGCTGGCAGTCACCTATGAAGGTTCGCAGGGCTTCTAAGGAAGTACAATTATCCGCTCTTTTTTTCTTATCCTGAGTCCCTGTTATTCCACCCTCAGGATAATTCAATGCCTCTGTTGGTATGGGTGGCGGTTCAATGCCCATCTCCTCATTGATCATTATCAGTTTCTTTAGATGACCAAAGATATCTCTAATTTCCGTTTCTGTGTTCAAGACTACCTTCCCACATTGCGTTTATCCTGTCGAGCACCAAATCGGCAACCTCATCCTTTGTCATCAGCGCCAGGTCTTCTATCTGTCCGTCGCTGTATATGATTTTGACGATGTTGGTGTCCGTTTCAAACCCGGAATCCTTTCTTGAGACGTCATTGGCCACAATCATATCCAGATTTTTGGCCCTTAGCTTTTTCTTTGCATTTGCCATCAAGTCTTTTGTTTCAGCGGCAAACCCCACCAACAGGCAATTGGACTCTTTCCTGGCAGATCCCAATTCAGCGAGTATGTCCGGGTTTTTTACCAGTTCAAGAGATAAGGAATCCTCGTCTTTTTTAATCTTGTGGGCCGCACTATCTCTTGGCCTGTAGTCAGAAACCGCTGCTGCCTTGATGATGATATTACACTTGGGACGATTTTCAAAGACAGCCTGCTTCATGTCCTCAGCCGTTTTTACCCCGCAAAATTCAACGCCATAAGGCGGCTTCAGGCTGGTTGGTCCGCTAACAAGAGTCACTGAGGCACCCCTGCGTCTGGCGGCCCTGGCCAGTGCATAACCCATTTTACCGGAAGACCTGTTGGTAATATATCGCACCGGGTCGATGGGCTCTACGGTGGGGCCCGCGGTCACAAGGATCTTTAACCCTGAAAGATCCTGCTGGGAGATCAGGATAAATGCCTGTTCCATAATATCCTCGGGCTCTGGCAGCCTCCCAGGACCTTCTGTGTGACAGGCGAGTTGCCCCTCACCCGGTTCCATGACAGTAATTCCCCTCGCCTTTAGTATCCTGAGGTTGTCCTGTACAGCCGGATTTTTAAACATTTGACTATTCATAGACGGGCAGACCAAAATCCCGGCTGTGGCCGCGAGCACCATAGTGGATAAAAAATCATCTCCGATACCGTGTGCCATCTTGGCTATGAAATTGGCCGTTGCCGGGGCAATGATGATCAGGTCCGATTCCTGGCCCCAGGAAATATGGTCTATGGATGTCCCTTCATTGTCCCACATGTCCCGGATAACCCGGTTTCCCGAGAGGGCCGCAAATGTAAGGGGAGTCACAAATCGGGCGCCATTGGATGTCATGGTCACGAATGTTCGAGCATCCGCCTTTACAAGGAGTCTGACCAGCTCTGCTGCCTTATAGGCGGCAATCCCACCACTTACTCCCACTATGATCTTTTTCCCTTTCATATCTCTAACATCCCGAAATTTGTATCCTGTCAGTATCTACCATAATTCTCCAGTTCACTCTGCGCTATCCTGGTAACCCAAGTTTCGTCCTCCCCCAACATGGACATGATTTCCCCCCCTTCCTCAGTGGCCTCCTGATAGGTTGCAAAAAAACCGACACGGAGTCTCATCCAATCCCGGCCTTTTACCCTTGCCTCGCTAATGTACACCCGGTAGCCATTTTTCATCAATGTAATGGCAGGCGGAACAAGGCTTTTCATGTTTTGGGAAGAAATCACACTAACCACCCAGATCTTTTGTGCCACTTTGGCCAGGTTTTCTTTTGCGTCTTTTTCTGTCACAAATTTCAGATTAAGACCTTCGGGCAGCTCTTCGGCCTCAAAGTTTTCCAATACATTTACCCCATTAGAGCTATCCGTGTTCAGCCTGAAGAGGCTTGACCATTTCAGGTCGAAAGCCTCGGCCACTTTCATTCCGCCAAGTCTATCCATGTTAAGGCGAAAAAGGCTGGGCCACATTAATGTGTTGCCGTACACATCTTCGCGGCCTGCTACCTTGGAAAGGTTATCGCCCTTTTGCACCTTGTAGTAGCCATCCTCTTCCTTAAGTACTTCCTGCCCTTCCGGCTTCTCTATCTCAGAGGGTGAATCCGGTTGCCTTTCTTCATCTTCAAGGGAAACCGTTTCAGTGACTGCTGTGGGCATTTCTTCTGGTTCGTTGTTTATACTTTGACTGGCCAACGCAACCTGAGGAATCTCCCGCACATGGTTTGTTATGGGGACCACGACCCTTGGCGTTTGAACTTCTTTCTGTTCCTCCTTTGAACAGGCTGCTCCAAATAAAAAGGGCACGGCAATGCAAAAAACGGCCACGAGGAGCCTTATAATCGAGAGGGGCTTGCCTGAGGACTCATCCCCACCAAAATGCATGAATCACTCCCTTAAAAACAAACGCAAAAGCGTAATTTGAGCCAAAATGATATGGTTATCTCAGGCCAAGCCTGAAAATCCAAATACTCTCACTCTTCCGGTTACTGGTGATGAATTTGTTCAGTCTTGCGTATTGTATCAGAATAATTCCATTAAACCCTAAAAAGCGGCCCTTGACAATAAAAAACTATGTTTCAATTCTGATTGACCCCCATTGCCTTTTCAA
>JAKLQB010000954.1 GCA_022013615.1 Desulfobacterales bacterium
AGAGCTCTGCTCCTATCCGGGATTTATGAGCGTTTCATTTTTAAACACTTTTGTTGAAGAGAACTATTAACCTGTAGGCTTGCTTTTAACGAACCTACCGGGAAAGAAATTATGCGCAAATGTTATGAGACCAACCGGACCGATTCAATCCGGTTATTGCCGACATAACAATGCCGCATACTGCAGGCAAGGAACTGGCCGCAAAGCCTATGGAAATCCGACCAAACACTCCCATTTAAAGCTTCCAACCCAAAGACTGGTGGTTTCGTAAAAAGTCTTATGGACGGTCATTGCGAGGAGTGAAGCGACGAAGCAATCTCCTGATTTCAAGTAGTTACACCAACTGTGATTGCTTCGCTTCGTTCGCAATGACAGGTGAAATGACTTTTCACAAGTACATCAAAGACTAATGACTGACCAGATAAAGATGCCAACATGCAACATAATAAGAAGACCGACTAAACGGCTGAGTATTAAACTTGTGTTCATCGTCTTATCACTTATCCTGTTGCCCACGCATGTCTCGTGTATAGAAGATCAGCCAGTGAAAATCTGCGTCCTGGCAAAAAGGGGAGTTGTGCGGTGTTTGGAGAAGTGGTCGCCTACGGCCGAATACCTGACAGCAAAGATCCCGGGAAGAACTTTTGTGATTGTACCGATCGATTCTGATGGTGCTTTCTCATTTGTTGAACAAGGAGTAGCCGATTTTGTCCTGGCAAATCCTTCTGTTTATGTGGAACTTGAAAGCCTGTACGGGGTAAACCGGATTGCGACGTTGAAAAACCTTCACCTTGATAGCGTTCACACGAAATATTGTGGTGTAATCTTTTGCAAGTCCAATCGGAGTGACATCCAAAACTTGAGTGACCTTAAAGACAAAAGCTTCATGGCCGTTAAAGAAACTTCCTTTGGTGGTTGGAGGATGGCCTGGAGGGAGTTTAAAGAAAAAGATATTGATCCTTATCGTGATTTCAAAGAGCTAAGATTCGGAGGCACCCACGACGCGGTTGTCTATGCTGTCAGGGATGGCAAAGCAGATGCCGGTACTGTAAGAACGGATACATTAGAGACCATGGAAATGGAGGGAAAGATAAATCTTGCAGAATTTCGTGTGATCCATGAACACGAAGGTGGCATTGTTCATTTGCCTTTTTTACACTCTACCCGTTCTTATCCGGAATGGCCCTTTGCAAAAGTCAAACACACGCCAGATGAACTGGCAGAAAAGGTTGCAACAGCATTGCTCGAAATGCCCCGGGATTGTGCTGCTGCAAAGGCAGCAAGGTGTGCAGGTTGGACCATCCCTCATAACTATCAATCAGTACATGAATGCCTAAAGGAGCTGAAGGTCGGACCTTATAAGAATCTGGGGAAGATAACATTCTCAGATGTTTTCAAAAAGTACAGGGAGTGGATGTTAGCAATTGCCATTCTATTTGCAATACTGGCAGGGGCCGTTCTTTATATCTTAAGACTCAACCGAGGCATTAAGGGATCAGAAAAAAGATACCGGACACTGATAGAGAGTTCTACTGATGCCATCCTGATGTTGGACAACGAAAGAAATATAGTTAGTTGCAACAAGGCCTTTCTTAAGTTTTTTGGTTACAGGGAAGGGGAAGTTGAGGGTAAGTCCGTAAGGCTCATCCATGTATCGGATGATAGTTTCGATTCTTTTGGGCAGACCGCCTATTCTGCAATTAATGAGTATGGTTACTTCAGAGCGGAATGGGAATTCATGCATAAAGATGGCACTGTTTTTCCGGTGGAGACAGTGACATCACCTGTAAAATCACATAATGGAACGATAAAAGGTTATATTGCCATCATTCGTGATATAGCTGTACAGAAGAGAACTAAGGAAGAACTGGGAAAGGCTAAAGAGTCTGCCGAAGCAGCCAGTCTCGCCAAGAGTGAGTTTTTGGCCAATATGAGTCATGAGATACGTACCCCCATGAACGGCATCATCGGGATGACGGACCTGGCTCTAAGCACGGATCTGAGCAGGGAGCAGCGAGAATACCTGGAGATGGTAAAGGTGTCCGGTGATTCCTTGCTTACTATCATAAACGACATCCTGGATTTTTCTAAAATCGAGTCAGGGAAACTGGAACTGGAAGAGATCGACTTTGATCTGCGCACCACCCTGGAGAATGCCACGGACATGCTGGCGGTGAGGGCCCATGATAAGGGGTTGGAGCTGACTTGTCACATCAAACCTGACGTACGCACCGCTTTGGCGGGAGATCCTTCCAGGCTTCGCCAGATCATTGTCAATCTGGCCGGAAATGCCATCAAGTTTACTGAAGAAGGGGAGATAGTCATCCATGCGGAGGCGGAGAAGGAGGAAGACTGCTCAGTTCTTTTACACTTTATGGTGTCGGACACGGGCATCGGGATTTCTCCTGACAAGGTGGAAAGGATCTTTGAAGCGTTTAGCCAGGTAGATGGGTCCACTACACGAAAATATGGCGGCACAGGGCTGGGTTTAAGTATCTCCAAGCAGCTTGTGGAGATGATGGGTGGGCATATCTGGGTGGAAAGCCCTAGCGATTTTCGATTTTCGATTGATGATTTTCGATTGGAAGATAGTTCCAGAACTCCATGCAATGGTCAATCGTCAATAGCCAATAGTCAATCCAAAGGTCCTGGCAGTACCTTTCACTTCACAGCCCGTTTTGGGCTGGGCCGTGTAGAGGCGAGAGAAGCAGTACGCCTGAGGCATTTGGATCTTTCAGGTTTACCAATTCTCATTGTGGACGACAATGCCACCAACCGCTTGATCCTTCGTGAGATGACCTCGTCATGGGGTCTCGTGCCCGCGGAATCGGCAGACGGGAAAGAGGCGCTTTTCAAGATCAAGACGGCATTTGACTCCGGAAAGCCTTACCGATTTCTATTATTGGATTTACAGATGCCTGTGATGGACGGATTTGAGGTCGCGAAGAGGATAATGGAAAGTCCTTATGGAACGGATGTGGAGATCATTTTACTCACCTCCGCGGGACAAAAAGGGGATGTAGCACACTGTAGAGAGTTAGGGATATCGGGATATTTGCTCAAACCCGTCAAACAGTCGGAGCTGTTGGACGCCATCATGATGACCCCTATGCACCCAACTGATGAAAAGACCCATGTGATTACCCGCTATACTATCGATGAGGCCCGCAGGAGGTTTAACATCCTTATGGCCGAAGACAATCTGGTTAATCAGAAACTGGCCATGAAGATGCTGGAAAAACGGGGGCATCGGGTTGTAGTTGCCTCAAATGGGAGGGAGGCGGTTGAGGCACTTGTGAAGGAGAGTTTTGATCTCATACTGATGGATATTCAGATGCCTGTGATGGACGGGTTTGAGGCAACCGCAAGAATTCGTGCAAACGAAATAGAACTCGCTACCCGCAACTCGCAACCCGCAACTCATCACATTCCTATTGTAGCCATGACGGCCCATGCCATGAAGGGAGACCGGGAGAAATGTCTTGCAGCAGGGATGGACGACTATGTGTCTAAGCCGATCAAGGCGGAAAAGCTTTTTGCGGTAATCGAGAAGTGGGTGGATAAATCTCGAGATAAAAGGTGGAAGTGGAAAAAAATGCCTACTTCAAGAAATAATGAGCCGTCGGCCAAAGACGTATTCGATCTCTCCAGCGCCCTTGAGACGGTGGACGGAGACAAGGGCATTTTTGTGGAGATTGCCGAACTGTTTCTGGATGGCTTGACAGAAAGTATAGCCGGGATCCGGGATGGAATCGCCCTGAATGACTCCAAAGCTGTGGAGCAGGCTGCCCACAGTCTGAAGGGCTCTGTGGGTAATTTCGGTGCCAGGCGAGCATATGAGACAGCGTATCGTCTGGAGGTTCTGGGGAGGAACGGAAAATTGGCGGAATCGGAAGATGCGATCTCAGAACTACAGAGGGAATTCAGGGATCTTGAGGCAGCAATGAAAGGCGTTTTATCGGAGATGAAAGATGAAGGTTCTGATCGCTGAGGACGAACCTGTCTCCAGGCGGCTACTGGAAAGTTTTTTGCGCAAATGGGGTTACGATGTTCTGGTCACCTGTGACGGCAGTGAGGCGTGGGAAGCTCTTAACGAGACGGAATCGCCGAATCTGGTCGTTTCGGACTGGATGATGCCTGGGATGGACGGCCTGGAGCTGTGCCGCAAGATCCGCGGAATGGACAGGTCCGGTTACATCTACTTCATTCTTCTAACGGCAAAGGGGAGAAAAAAAGACGTGATTCAGGGTCTTGAGGCCGGAGCGGATGATTTTTTGATCAAGCCTTTTGACAAGGAAGAACTGCAATATCGGATCAGGATAGGTGAGCGAATTATCGAGCTGGAGCGCCGGATACTGGATTTGGCCGCAACTGATTCTCTGACCGGCGTGTTAAACAGAAGGGCATTCAGGGAAAGATTGGAGCAGGAGATGGAAAGATCCCGTCGGAGAAACACCTCACTTTCCCTCATAATGGCTGACATCGATTATTTTAAGAGGGTCAATGACAGATGCGGTCATCAGGCAGGGGACATCGTGCTTCAAAGGTTTGTAGATCAATTGACAACCTCATTAAGGGCATATGATTTTACCTCACGATACGGAGGTGAGGAGTTTTTCGTGTGTTTACCGGGTGCAGACGGCTCTCAGGCCGGATCAGTTGCGGAAAGACTGCGTAAGAGAGTAGATGAGATGGAGATCGTGTTCCCGGGCGGCTCACGGTCTATCCGGATTACCGCCAGCTTTGGGGTGGCTTGTTTCCTGTTGGAGTCCCAAGAAAGTATGGATTCACTCATCAAGCGGGCGGATGAGGCCATGTACAGGGCCCCACATGCAGGGAGAAACCGACTTTGCATGGCGGGAAGCCAGCGGTTTATCTGGCCCTAACT
>JAKLQB010000955.1 GCA_022013615.1 Desulfobacterales bacterium
CCGCGCCCAATGATTTTTCCAAAATGGTTGTCAGCCCACCCGCCTTGTTGCCAGGAGTTGGATTGTTGTTGATCTCTCCGCCCAGGCTTGATGTGTGTTCCTCCCACCACCGGATATACTGGACCAGTTTTTCCCCCACATCACGGTTCACAGCTCGCCTAATGAGCAAATGTTCAGCCCCATAGATTTCAGGGGTTTCACTCAAAATGGCGGTTCCACCATTTTTCACCAAAAGGTCTACAGCAACTCCCAGGGCCGGGTTGGCCGATATGCCTGAGTAAGCGTCAGATCCGCCACATTCCAGAGCAAGCACTAAACGACTCGCCGGCACATGATGCCTCTCTACGTGGTTGGCCTCAGCGAGCATTTCGCGGACACTTGCGACACCTTGACGTACGGTCTCCTGTGTCCCGCCTGCCTTTTGAATCTCTATCGCACGCAAAAAGGGTCCTTGTTTTAGATGCATATTCTCAACAAGGCAGTCCATGTGATTTACCTCACAGCCAAGACCTACAAGGAGTATGCCTGGAAAATTTGGATGACGTGCATAGCCTGCCAGGGTCCGCTGCAGCAAAACGAACCCCTCGCCATCGGGAACCATGGCGCAACCGGTTCCGTGTCCCAGGGAGACCACGCCATCCACATTAGGAAATTCAGCCAGTCTATCGCTGGAAAACGACTCAGCTATAAAACGGGCCACGCTGGCCGAACAATTTACAGTGGACAGGACCCCTATGTAGTTGCGCGTAGCTACACGACCATCTCTGCGAACAATGCCATTAAACGTGGCCCGTCCTTCCCTGGGTATAACCTCTGTAAAACGGGCGCCTGCGCCAAAGGAGTAATCCCTGATGAAATCTCCCATCTCCAGGTTGTGAGAATGTACTTGATCACCCGGTTGTATGTCCTTAGAGGCAAACCCTATAATTTGGCCATATTTCCTAACCGGATTATGAGCTTTTATTTCGCAGATGGCGATTTTGTGACCGGCAGGCACGTTTGCATTGGAGATCATACCACCTGGACCGATCACGTCCCCATGGGCAAGGTTCGTCAAGGCAACTGCCACGTTATCTTGAACGTTAAGGCAAACCGTCATGGACTTTGTTTTGTTCATAATTCTACCTGAGGTTTAATCCGCGTTAATCCACCCTACCCCCTTATCCTTAAGATAATACTTCCCGCTATCTGTCATGCCAATAATATTATTAGCGATCATGTATTGTATCGCCTTAGGCCGGTAATCTCTGATCCCGATTCGAAATACGCCTTTTTTTGCATATGGAAGCTCTATTGCTGAAGATGGGTCAAGTGCTCCTTTTTGTTCAAGATCCTTGACAATGGATAGGTATGTCTGTCTCATCCTCCACGCATGAAACTTCCTGGTAAGAATATAAACCACTATCAAGATACAGATAGCAAAAATGGTTCGGCCGGTTTCAGACATATGTGTATCAGAATTCCTTGAACTTAGTGAGAATAAAACTGTAAAGCAATTTTATTGCTTGATCCCGAATTTGTTCACCATTATACTGGCACATCACTTGAACGCGTTTGAGTTTTATGCCAGCATGGTCGGTAAAATCAAGGAGATTTCAAAAATAACCTAACAAAGTTTGTCCCCAGATCCAAGCTGTTTTTTTAAAGCCCTGTGCGCTCAGCCCCATGCACCATGCGTTTCAACTATAAACATGGAGGTACTAAGATGATTCCTGAAATCAAGAAAATATTTTACGCAACTGACCTTTCCGAGAACGCCCGGTACTCCTTTGGTTATGCGGCAAGCCTTGCAAATCGTTATGGAGCCGGGATCACCATACTCCATGTTCTGGAGGATGTATCTGCCTACCAGGATAGCCTGGTAATTAATGTTATTGGAAAACAGAAGTGGGAAGAACTTAGAAAAACCAACGAGCAGAAAGTTCTTGACACGATTAGAGAACGTCTTGAAAAATTCTGTGAGGATGTAAGCCGCGAGCTTCCCGCCTGCCCTTTTATTACGGATGATATCATTGTAAAAATAGGGAATCCCGTGGAAGAAATCCTGCAGGAAATCGAGGCCAGCGGCTGCGATATGGTCGTGATGGGGACCCATGGCCGTGGGATACTGGCTAACGCCATGATGGGGAGCACTTCAAGGAGGGTGCTAAGGAGATGCAAAAAACCTGTGCTGGTGGTTCGGCTGCCTGAAGGGGAAGAAACCTAAAGGCTTTTCCCAATAACTTTCGACCTGTGCGGTTAGATTGTTAAAACTCTCTGTAAGATGGTTTCAAAACTTTAGGTACTTATTCTGATTTCCTTTCTATCTCCAGCTTTTTCAACTCCTTTCGCATAATCTTGCCGGTGGCGGTCATGGGGAGTTCGCTCACGAACTCAATCTCCCGAGGGTATTCATGAGCTGCCAGCCGAACCTTCACAAATTTCTTTATATCCTCTTCAATCTCCGTGCTCGGTGCTACCTCAGATTTAAGCACTATAAATGCCTTTACAACCTCTGTCCGGACCTTGTCCGGGCTGCCTATGACAGCCACCATGCTC
>JAKLQB010000956.1 GCA_022013615.1 Desulfobacterales bacterium
AAGCATGGCAAAGGTTTACCATGAGATTCGACTTCAGGACCTTTCATCCTCGGAAGCCCAGGGCATGCTGGAATCCTTACTCAAGACCGATAGCATCCCTTCAGATCTGCGGCGATTTGTTCAGGATAAGGCAGAAGGAAATCCTTTCTATCTGGAAGAGCTGGTTAACGCATTAATCGAGACGGAAACGCTCATCCGGGACAACGGTAGTTGGAAAGTAACGAGAACCATCACTGAGACTGACATATCCTCAACGATCAATGGTGTTATTTCGGGCAGGCTTGATCGCCTGGACAAAGAGACAAAAAGGGTCCTTCAGGAGGCTTCGGTGATCGGGAGGGCTTTCTTCTACGAGATCCTCAAGAGAATTACAGTGCTTAAACATGATATCGACGGATTTCTAAGGGGTCTCGAACAGCTCGATATAATTAGAACCAGATCTCTTCAACCCGATCTGGAGTATATGTTCAAGCACAATCTGACCCAGGAGGTGGCTTACAACAGCCTCCTCAAAAAGGAGCGCCAGGAAGCCCACGAACGGATCGCCCTCGTGATGGAACAAATGTTTCCGGATAGGCTTCCCGAATTCTGTGAAACCCTGGCCTTTCACTTCAAACAGGGAAGGTCTCCCCTTAAGGCCGTTGACTATCTCATAAAGTCAGGGGAGAAGAGTCTGAAAAGATATGCCGTGGATGAATCTCATCACTACTTTAAGGAAGCATTTGACCTTCTGAGCAGTAAATCAGACCGGACAAAGGAAGAAGATGGGCTACTCATCGGTCTCCTTATCAAATGGGCCTTGGTGTTTTACTACCGAGGGGATTTCAAGGGGCTCACAGATCTGTTATTCGCCCATGAGGATCTGGCCGAGTCTCTCGAAGACAATGCAAGACTCGGCATGTTTTATGCCTGGCTCGGGTTTTCTTTATGGACCAGGGATAGGATTAGGGATTCTTATGACTATCTTCTAAAGGCCCTCGACCTCGGCGAGGAGATTCATGACCAGGAGGTTGTGGGCTACGCCTGCATGTGGCTTGCCTGGACCTGTTCGGTTTTAGGCCTTTTGAACGAAGCCGTTAAATTTGGTGAAAGGGGCCACGAGATAGCAAAGTCTATACCCGGTGAACA
Organism: Desulfobacterales bacterium; assembly: GCA_022013615.1. Next base: position 1,129 of record JAKLQB010000956.1, read on the forward strand.
CTACCTATATTTCAAATCCCTGGGAGGTATCGGATTTGCATGTAGTTTCATGGGAGATGGGAAAAGGGCGATTGAAGGCGGAAAGGTTCTTTTGGACTATGGCCGGAAGCATTCAAATATTCGAAGCATGGTCATGGGCCACTACATAACGGGCCTGGGCCATCGCGCAACCGGCGATAACCCCTCTTCCATTAAATCCCTTGAGAGGGCAATTCAGGTCTCAGCGGACCCTTTCTATTCCCACTTTCCCAGACTTGATCTCGGCATTACTTATTTATTGGACGGTCAATTTCAGGAGGCAGAAGATGCGCTTAAAGAGGTTCTAACCTTTAGCCGGAATTTTGGTACTGAGGGCCCTGGATCAATGGCCTATGCCTGCCTGGGTGTGGTGACTATTTTTAAAGGCCATATGAGCCATGGGTTGAAAATGCTTGAAGAAAGTATACGTTCATCCAAAGAGAATGAAAGTAAGTATCTTTATTCCTTCTATGAGATCCTCCTGGGGATGGTCTATCTGCAGATCGTCCAGGGAGAGGGAGAGCGCAGCCTGTCAACTATGTTCAAAAACATCGGCTTTCTGGTAAAGAATGTCCCATTTGCCGGCAAAAAGGCTGAAGATCACTTTAATAAAGCGATTGAGGTTGCAAAAGAGATCGGCGCCAAAAACCTCCAAGGGTTGGCCTCTCTCAATCTTGGTCTCTTGCATAAGGCAAAGAAGAGGACCGAACAGGCACGGAAATGTATCACCGAGGCTATTCAACTTTTTGAACAGTGCGAAGCTGAAGCGTACCTGAAACAGGCAAAAGAGGCCTTAGCGTCTACGGGGAAGGAATAACTCCTCTGATACTGAAAAACATCAATCAATATATTGTGTATCCAACTTTCACCTCAAAACGATAGCTTTCTGCGATGACACTGGAATACGGACATTTTTAAGTATTGTGATGGTAATCATAACAAAATCTGGTGCCTTAAAAATCAAGGATACGATAAGAAATATTGAATTTGAAGGGTGGGTATATCTGCTATGCTTCGGTAAATATCAAGGTCCTTGAAAACCTGAGATAGGCAAAACATATATGCAATTTTTTCGTGATTTCAGATAGTTGCTTTTCTGGCAAGGTATCTGGAATTTGAAGACATCAGATTTTACAACCTTTCTGTATATCTTTACAATTTACATGATAAACAGAACTGTATAATCACTTGTTGACGCGCCTACGGCGCGACAACCAAACGTTCGAGCCGGAACTTTTTTCCGCCATAATCAGCCCGCTTCGCGGTCAATTATGACTGAAAAAACTCCGCTCAACTCCACATTATCCGCCAACGGCACAAATGGTGAATACGCCGAGATAGACTAAAGGGAAAGAGTGCTGACTCGAACTGTAGCAGCCGGGAGGTGAGCAGATGATATACCTTGAGGTAGCGGCTATTAAAAGCCAGAAGCTGCTTGAATCGCTGCAGATGTATGTGGAAGTGATGGCTGACCAATCAAGCGAGGCACATACAGTTGAGCAAGGAATCTGGGACGGACTTCTGAAGTTGGGAAATGCGCTCTTAGGAGAATTCTTCGCTCATCACGGAGACGGGAATACCGGTCCTTTGTTGAAACTTTCGGATGGGCGGCAACTTCCTAAAAGACGTCTTATCAGTAGACAATATTTGTCGATTTTTGGGACGTTACATGTGAAGCGGATGTGTTACGGCCGGAACGAAATTGAAGCAGTCCCTTTGGACGCCAAGCTGAATCTGCCCAAGAAGAAATATTCCTATCTGCTGCAGAAGTGGAGCCTGAGTTTTGCAATACATGATTCATATAAAGAGACAGCCGATAAGATTGCCGGACTTTTGCATATAAAATTGAGCAATCGGACACTGGAGAATATGACTCGTTGGGTTGCACAAAGCGTTGAGGGCTTCCAGAAGTACCATCCTCCACCTCATCCTGCCACAGAAGGCCCTCTAATTGTGGCAGCGGCTGATGGAACACGCGTACCGATTTGTCGATACGAATCTAAGAGCGAGATTACATCACACAAAGATGGAAGCACAATTGGGAAACAAAAGGTGGCCTGTGTGGGTGCAGTGTATACCATCGAATTCTTCTACCGTACCGTAGAGGATGTTATTGATGAGATAATGCGTGAACAGGTTCGTGTCCTTTCGGCAAGCCTGCGTAAACGAAAAAAAAGTGAATTTTCATGTATTTTTTTTGTGCGGGGAGGATGCCTAGTGTGCGGTGTATATCATCCCAGGTTCAAGATAGATTATTGATTGGTAGAGGATATGGCCTG
>JAKLQB010000957.1 GCA_022013615.1 Desulfobacterales bacterium
CGGCGTATCCTGCTTAAGAATTAAAAGATTGAGGGATTTGGAGATTGAGTTTCTTATCTGTGAAATTCTGGCTACTTTATGTGAATAGGCGGAGCGAAGCGACTCCTTAACTTTAGGTACTTCAAACTTTAGTTCACTTTAGGCACTTTTCCGCTTTATCCGGGTTAGGTTTTGAAATATCACTTCAGCCGATTGTAAACGCTGAAGTTTCTTAAGAGGATAAACTTTGGAGTGAATCGTTACATGGAGGTTATGTGATTTTGCCTACTACATTAAATCCCAGGGACATAAAGCCCCTTATTGCCGGTGAGGTGGCCGATCCTTTTACTTTGCTCGGCGCTCACCCTTTAGTGCTCGATACAGGACCGGCCCTGGCAGTTCGGGCCTTTCTGCCAGGAGCCCGGAGCGTGGCTGTCCTGGATCTGGTCCCTGGGAAGGAAATCCCGGCCCCTCTTGTGGACGCAAACGGACTCTTTGAAGTGGTATTGCCCGGGGAACGGGAGATTTTCCCTTACCGTCTCAAAGTGGACTTCGGCACAGACCCAGTCACAACCTTCTATGATTGCTACTCCTTCGGCCCTGTCCTTACGGAGGATGATCTTTACCTCTTAGGCGAGGGTAATTTCTACGAAATCTACGAAAAGCTGGGAGCGCACCCCTGGCAGCATCAAGGGGCCTCGGGTACCTTTTTTGCCGTCTGGGCCCCCTCTGCAAGCCGGGTCAGTGTAGTGGGTGATTTTAACCAGTGGGATGGTCGCCGCCACCAGATGCGCTCCCGGGGGGCTTCCGGGGTCTGGGAATTATTCGTGCCCCACCTGGGGCCAGGTCTCCTTTACAAGTTTGAAATCCGCACACAAAACGGCACACTCCTCATCAAAGCCGATCCCTTTGCGTTTCGCTTCGAAAAACGACCCAAAACCGCGGCTGTTGTCCATGATTTGAATTCCTTTGCCTGGACTGACCACGAATGGATGACCTCTCGGCCCAAGCAGGACCCTTTACGCCTACCCATGGCAATTTATGAAGTCCATCTGGGTTCCTGGCGGCGCAAGGTCGAGGAGGGCAACCACGCTCACGCGTGGCTGACTTATCGGGAAGCAGCCGAAGAGCTCATTTCCTATGTGAAGGAGATGGGGTTCAATTATATCGAGTTCCTCCCCCTGGCCGAACACCCTTTTGACGGCTCCTGGGGCTATCAGGTCACCGGTTACTATGCCGCGACCTCCCGGTTCGGTACACCAGACGACCTGATGTACCTCGTGGACTGCTGCCACGCCGCAGGACTGGGTGTTATCCTTGACTGGGTCCCGGCCCATTTTCCAAAGGACGCGTATGCCCTTGAGTACTTTGATGGTACACATCTCTATGAACATGCTGATCCGAGGCAAGGTGTACAGCAAGATTGGGATACCCTGATATTCAATTACGGCCGTAATGAGGTGAGAAATTTCCTGGTCGCCAATGCACTGTTCTGGTTTGATAAGTATCATATAGATGGGCTGCGGGTGGACGCCGTGGCCTCTATGCTCTACTTAGACTACTCCCGCAAGGAAGGGGAGTGGGTCCCCAACCGCTACGGCGGGCGGGAAAATTTAGAGGCCATTGATTTTATCAAGACTTTTAACTCCAAGGTTTATGAGCGTTTTCCCGGGGTTGTGACCATTGCCGAGGAGTCTACTGCCTGGCCCGGTGTCACCCGCCCTGTCCATCTTGGTGGCCTGGGCTTTATGTTCAAATGGAACATGGGCTGGATGCATGATATGCTCAGTTTTATGTCCAAGGACCCGGTCCACCGGCATTATCACATGGACAATCTCACCTTTGCGTTGCTTTATGCCTTTCACGAAAATTTCATCCTGCCCTTGTCCCATGATGAGGTGGTTCACGGAAAGGCATCCCTTCTATCCAAGATGCCGGGGGATAATTGGCAGAAGTTTGCTAACCTCCGTTTGCTTCTGGGTTATATGTACGGGGAGCCAGGCAAGAAGACCCTGTTTATGGGAGGTGAGTTTGGTCAATGGCGGGAATGGGACCACGACCAGTCCCTTCAGTGGGACCTCCTCCAATATGAACCTCACCAGGGGCTGCAAAGGTACGTAAAAGATCTCAACCGGATCTATCTTTCAGAACCGGCCCTTTATGAAATCGACTTCGACCCTTCCGGGTTCGGGTGGATCGATTTCAGGGACACTGATGCCAATGTCGTATCCTTTATCCGCAAAGGAAAAGCGTCTGACCAGACCCTTATCTTCGTTTTTAACTTCACACCTGTACCGCGGATGAATTACCGCATAGGTGCCCCACGTCCAGGATTCTATAAAGAGCTGATCAATTCGGATTCGACCGTTTACGGTGGGTCAAACGTGGGCCTGGGCGGTGGCATCAAGGCCGAATCCCGTCCCTGGCACGGCCAACCTTACTCCTTCAGCCTGCCCCTGCCCCCCTTGGGCATGCTTATTTTAAAATCCGTGGGCGCTTAATTACGTATGATAGAAGCCTATAGGGTCTCTTTTTTGGGGAGGAGTCATGGTCGACAAGTTAAAGGTCCTGTTTCTTGCATCAGAGGTGGTGCCATTTGCAAAAACCGGAGGACTGGCCGATGTGGCAGGCGCTCTCCCTGGGGCTTTGAGACAACTGGGGGTAGACGTGCGGCTGGTTCTTCCATATTACCGTCTTGTCCGGGAAGGGAATTTCCAGATACGACCAGTCTTAAAAGACCTGAAAATTCCCCTGGGCAGTGAGAAGCTCACGGCTAATGTACTGGAAAGCAAAACCGAGGACGGAGTCCCTGTCTATTTGATCGAACGGGACGATCTGTATGACAGGCCCAGCCTTTACGGGAGCGCCGTTGGGGATTACTACGACAATTTGGAGCGCTTCTCCTTTTTTGCCCATGCTGCCTTGATACTTTCAGAGGCCCTTCTTTTCAGTCCTGATCTAATCCATTGTCATGACTGGCAGACCGGGCTGGTCCCCGCTCTCATCAAGGGGCCTTATGGGGATACATCAACCCTCGCAGGCACTCCTACGGTTTTCACTGTCCATAATCTGGGATATCAGGGGATTTTTCCTGCGGGGAAGCTTCCGGTTACCGGACTTCTCAAAGAGGAATTCTTTCATCCAGAGGGTTTGGAGTTCTGGGGGAAGATCAGCCTCCTTAAGGCAGGTATTGTTTACTCCCAGGCTATTACGACGGTAAGTCCCACTTACGCCCGAGAAATCCAGACCCCTGAATATGGCCTTGGCATGGAGGGGGTCCTCAATCAGCGAAGAGCTTCCCTGCATGGGATTTTAAACGGCGTGGACTACAGTCTCTGGGACCCTGCCATGGATTCTCATGTTCCATTCAACTATTCCCCCCGAAAAATGGAAGGGAAACGCCGTTGCAAAGAATCTCTGATCCAGGAGATGGGCCTTGACCCCTCCGTAATTAAAAAACCTCTATTAGGGATGATTTCCCGTCTTGATAATCAGAAGGGATTTGACCTTTTGGTGCAAATGCTGGATGAAATTTTGGAACTGGATGTGGGATTAACCATATTGGGTTCAGGGGACGAGCTTATTCAAAAAGCTATTCAGGAGGCAGCTACTCGGCATCAGGGACATATCGGGTTCGAGATTGGTTTCGATGAGCCCCTCGCTCATCGCATTATGGCCGGGGTGGACATCTTCCTTATTCCATCGCGATATGAACCCTGTGGCCTCACTCAGATGTATGCCTTGAAGTACGGGACTGTTCCTGTTGTGCGGGCTACTGGCGGATTGGATGACACTGTTGTCCAATTTGATCCCCTTACAAAAAAAGGGAACGGATTCAAATTCGGCCCATATAAGCCAGCCGCTTTTGTTGCAGCCATCCGCCAAGCAGTAAACCTGTTCCAGGATTCCAGGATATGGAAGAGGCTCATGGCAAACGGCATGAAGGCGGACTTCTCCTGGGATAAATCAGCACAGAGGTATCTCGAGATCTATCGTTCAGTTGTTTATAAATAGCCCTATTGATCTAATTCCTGATTATATAATTGGAATCGGACAAATTGACGATGTTGCAGTTGTGGGATTTTGTCTATATCTATTGAAAAAAGATCTGAAAAAATACAAACAATGGCTGAAAGAAAACGCATGAACTATCTATGAATGAAGGTAGGGGAGCCAATGAAAGGACAACTGACCTGCGAGCAAATTCTTAATGCTATCAGTAACGGTGTTATCGCCACGGATTCTGCTGGACATATTGTCCTGATGAACAAGGCCGCCGAAAAGATCCTGGGCTTCAACAGGAAAAAGACCATCGGTGCCTACATCCCTGACCTTTTGCCTATGACTGGCGATCTGGTTCTCAAGTGTCTGGAAACAGGGAAGCCCCAACTGGGCCAACACATTCCCGGTAAAAGATTGAAGCTGGTGGTGAATGTGACCGGTATCCATGAGGATAATCGGATTGTGGGAACGGTTTGTAATTTCGAAGGTATGCGCGAGTTTGAACTAACGGCCACCAAACTGGAGTCCTATAAACAGTTAAACGAACAGTTACATGCTATTTTCAAATCTTCTTCTGATGGCATTTGGGTCTCGGACGGAGAAGGAAAGGTTATCAATATCAATGAGGCCTCGGAAAAGCTCAACGGTATTAAGGCTAAAGATGTTATAGGAAAAAACATCAAAAATATCGTTGAGGAAGGCCTCCTCGATCGATCTGCGACATTAGAGGTGCTAACTACCAAGCGACAGGTTAACATAGTGCAGTACGTGAGTAGAAGCAAAAAACATCTCCTGTTAACGGGAACCCCGGTCTTTGATGAAAAGGGGGATATCTCCTTAGTGGTCGTGAATGAGCGGGACATGACCAATTTGAACGCACTTCAGGAGCAACTGGACCAGACCCGCATGGTAACGGAGAAATTCAAGGACGAGCTTGCGGAACTAAACATGATGGACCTGAAGAAACAAGATATTGTCGCAGAAAGTGAAGAAATGAGACAGGTACTGAGAGTCGCGCTTAAGCTCGCGCATCTGGAGGCATCCAATATCCTGATTCTGGGGGAATCCGGAACGGGTAAGGGGCTTTTGGCAAAATTCATTCATAAGAACAGCAAACGCAGAAAAAAACTCCTTATTCAAATCAACTGTGCGGCCCTGCCGGAAAACCTCCTGGAGGCGGAACTTTTCGGTTACGAGAAGGGGGCCTTTACCGGTGCCAAAGACCAGGGAAAAGTCGGTCTTTTCGAACTTGCACAGGAGGGCACCCTTTTCTTGGATGAGATTGGAGATCTTCCTTTTCCAGTTCAGGCAAAACTCTTAAAATACTTAGATGACCAGGAGATCATGCGTCTTGGTGGCACTAAACCGAAAAAGATCGATTGTACGATCATTGCCGCCACTAACCGTGATCTTGAGACCTTAAGGAAAACAAGAAAGTTTCGGGAAGACCTGTTTTATCGGCTCAATGCCTTCACAATCCGGATCCCCCCGATTCGGGAACGACCTGAAGACATCTTCGAACTGGTTAACTATTTCTTGCGCAAATACAACAAGATGTATGGACAAAAAAGACGAATTTCTCCAGATGCCCTTGAAGTGCTTCAATCATATCCCTTTCCTGGAAATGTGCGTGAGCTGAAAAACATTCTCAAAATGGCAGTTGTAATGGGTGAAAAGGACCTTGTGGGCGAGTTTATTATCAGGAGAATAAAGGGGGGCAGGGAAGAACGGGAAACCAATGGCAAAGAAAGAAGCAATTTCCTCGGACTAACAAGCGAAGCCCTCATTTTTGAGAAGGATCTGTTGAGGGGGGCCATGGTACGCTACAAATCGACAAGGGAGATGGCCAGTTATTTGGGAATAAGCCAGCCCACAGTCGTGCGTAAGATGAAAAGGCACGGCCTTTCTCGTTCTTCGATATAGTAATGAAACGAACGCATCCGGAAACGTTTTGCCGCGGAGACGCTGAGAGCGCTGA
>JAKLQB010000958.1 GCA_022013615.1 Desulfobacterales bacterium
ACTGCGAGTTCCTCAAACTCGTCACCGCTTGTGACCGTAACACTATTATCGAAGTCTCTCATGGCTACACGCTGGGTTGCATTCTTGAGTTTTTCTAGGGGAAGCGTAGAGTAAATGACATTGTTTGACTGATCCAAAATACAAAGTTCGGTCATGTTGGGAAGTGTGTTGTATTCAGTAAGACCCCAGAGGTACATGGAATTTATTTCTGCAAACAGGGCCCCCTTCCTTTGGTCTTGCGGGTCGACTGCCCTCATCATATATATGTGCATACGGTTGTCTTTAGTGGATCCGGTTAATACAACTGTTTTACCAGATTTAAGGTGTTTTTTCTCTTCTGCGGATTGTCCACTAGGGTTCTGAATATCACCAAAAATAGGGTTACATGTTCCAGAATTGGTGACAAGTACCAGTCCTTTGAACCACTCTTTTAGGCGTTCAGTGGATAACTTGGGCGCCCAGTGCGGCGAAGCTCCGGAGTTGGTCTTAAAGCCGAAGGAGAGACTTTCTAACTGCTGCCCTAGGAATGACAACCTCTCAAAGATGGACATACCCAGAGTTTTGCAAGATTGATGTAGCCACCTTTGACTTTGCCTCTCAAGCTGTTTCGTCACTTGGCTGAATGACATGACTGCCAGCGCTGAAATGGGCATGAGAGCGCAAAGCATGAACAGCGTGAAAATTCGTCGTGCTACCTTACTCCTTAGAAATGTTGGTTCTATTTTCATAATATGCACGTTAATTAATATTCTGAACCTAAACCGACGTATCCTCCATCGTTCGCGCGAAGGATATCATCACGGCTGGCGTGAGCTGTAAGAGGTGGTTGACTTCTTCCGTCTTTTCCCATGCTGTAAAGGTCAAAGTCGGAATTCAATGGTACCAGAAAACGGTCCTTCCGCAGTTGACCTGGTGGAGTCCCGGCTACAGGTAAATATTGGTAGGGATTGCGCCAGGGATCGAGAATATTTCCAAGTCCTATGTTATTCAGGTTATTTGGCAGATTTCCATTTGCGGCCTCGTATGCAAAAATGCCTTTCTCCAACATACGGATTTCCGCTATGCATGCAGTTATTCTTGCCTTTTCGATGTATCTTGAGTAAGCAGGGACTGCAATACTGGAAAGAATCCCCAGTATGGCAATAACAGTTACCAGTTCAACAAGGGTAAACCCACTACCAAGTTCTTTTCCGTCTTTAGTAATTAATCGAAAAAATGAATTGAAATTACAATAGGATAGGCGCCTAATAAAGATAAGGGACGACATAATTAACTCATTTTGTTGTGTTCAATAACACCAAAAGATTTTAAAGGGTAAGGCCCTATTATCTCATTTCGGCCTCACATTCATAATATCGGGCATTTTTTGTAAAACTTTAAAATTTCGTGCTCTTATATTTAGCGTTTGATAGCATCATGAAATACTTGGCTAAATTATTTTTTCACTATCTGGATATCGGGCTAAGCGATTAAGGACAAACTGATCGCCGTAGCCATGCTTCCAGTAAGAAGGGTTTTACTGAAGGAGCAGGGTGAATTAAGATACAGGAATTTCACGGCCTCATACCCAGTAGATCGGGGATAAGGAACTTTGGCCTGGCCTAAGGCATTAAGTAAAACCCCAGGGCCTTATCGTATGGATCTGATTCGATGAATCTACAACCTATATATCTGTCCTGAACGCACTTCACGACAGCACTTTTTTCTATCTTGGATTTTTCCCTGTCATCTAAGGATATTTTCACCATAAGCCTGTCATTTTTTCTGAGATCGTTCCTGTTGAGTGTCGTGAACCCGACACCGGTCATGGAGATATTATCTATCCGAATCTTAAGCCATTCGTTAATTACGGAAAGCTTGGCGTAATACCCATCAAGACTGCTCTTTTTGCGGTAAGCGCTTCTAAATTCAAAAAAAACCTGAAAAACCGCTTGGCACGAGCACCTCAACTTAAGTGGTTTTTCACTTTTATTCAACTTTGCAGTATCGACAGTTTTGGTAGTTCCACAGTTGTAACATTTGACAACTGTTGTACCATCATGTCTCACATAGACTTTCTGTATTTCCATGGAACGTACTCACTCCTAAGCAATCTCAACGAAATAGGCGTGCACATCATCTCCTGGATGTTGCTCTGGATACTATCAGATGGTTGTGGCTTTACTTCATTGCCTGTAACGGTGAACCTTTATGAATTCAGTTATTATTTTGACCTGTCTTTCAGGTGTTTCTAAGAACTGGATTCCGTTTAAAAACTCTCCGGATTCAATTTTTCTAGAATAACCAACTTTCCCTCTTATTTCTATTACATTACCTTTAAGGTCGATAGTCGCTAAGAGAATATATTTTGACTCGATCGGAACTGATGTTTTTAGAAGTATTCCGCCTAGGCTTATATCTATTGTCTTTCCCATTCCTTGTTCGATTTCATTACCGTTCTCATCTATGCAAACATATGATACGCCGTTGGATGTTTTGACTCTGGGGTTTTTTCTCTTATTTATTATTGAAATATTATCCGAATTCACGTCCTGCATCTTATCTTTCCTTTCCATTTTGTAGCGCAAGTATTCATTTCACTGTTATCCTGTTTCACAAGAGAGTGCCAATAACCGGCAGTTGGATCTCTTTCATAGGAAAATTTTTCAAGATGGAAAAGTTCCGAGTCTTTAAGGGCAAGATACGGGGAGACAAGGTCGGGAAGCTTTTCAGGATACTCGTTTCCTTCGTAATGGGCATAACGCTTTATGGCGCCATCCACCATGAACAAAAAAACCCGATCGCTCTTGGCAAATTCAGCGGTCCGTTGAGGAGGAGGTTGGCCTCCAAAAAGAATTACCCCGCATATCATTAAAATCAGGATCGAGGAAGCGGTTAAGAAGTAGCGGTAAGGTCCCCATTTTTTCTTTTTTCTTTCCATTTTCTCAGTGCTATTTTGCTGTTTTTCCTTTAAGTCGGAGTCTACATCAGAGACAGACTGGAGAATCGCGCACCGAAAACAATGATAACCCCCGACATAATCTCCTCAGCACAATCACTGCAAATTGGGGCACTGCAGTTGAGGCAGATGAATTCTGCTTTTCGATCTGAGTGTTGTTTACACTGCATTTAGGGAAATAATCCTCCTTAAAGGGTTATTTCGTACCTGCTTTAGATAAGAAAAACTATTTATTGGAGTTTCCCTCTATTCATAAATAATAGCTTTGATGAACTCGTAAAAAGTCGAAAAACACCATTTTTTGTCATTCCGGCGAAAGCCGGAATCCAGTTTTTCCAATTGGTTACAGAGTTCCTGGACTCCGGTTTTCACCGGAGTGACGACTTTTTACGAAACCGTCGGCTTTAACTATACGCAAAATAGATGCCACCATTTACAGCCGTATGCATCGTGCTTTAACTTATTGATAATGTAAATGAATTGAGTAAGTATTATCCCGGTGAACAGGCTTTGGTGTAATTTGAGCTGATCAAAATGGACTATATGGAAAGCTTTGTTCGGTTCTTTTATATCGGACTTAGGAAGCTAGCGAGCGAGGAGGAAAAGGCTATGGGAATTGAATTCGAAGCCAAATGCAAAAAGTGTATACATAAATTTGAATTTATCAATGGCGGGGGAATGATGTTCCATTCTCTTTTTTGTGACAACTGTGGCGAATATCGGTCTCTTTGGTTTCGTGACATTGAAGACTTACACATGCGGTATTGTAAATGGCTTGGTACGCCGTATTCCATGGAGGATATGAGAGCAGTTAATGCCTATCCCGGAGACCCATTGCCGGAGGAGGAGTATTATATATTGATTGAAGAAACAATTTCCGAATGTGAATGTGGAGGCAAATATAGATTCGATTCGCTCCCCAAATGTCCTAATTGCGGTTCAGTAGATTTTGAAAAATCTGATGTGGTTCTTGTTGATTGAAGTCCCTGCTGGCAATTCCTCGTTTCCCTTTCAACAATATCCCACACCCTTTCCAGTCCCGGACAAGTTCTACATAAATCCTCAAAAAAATCAAATCTGGCAGTAGATCAAAAAAAGGCAATGGCAGAGTAAGGGCTTGATAGAGATCTCGTGCCCAGGACTGCCCAAATGGGTGTGGCACATATACCCAGCAAGGCTATAAGTGTGATTCTTGCCTTCACTTTTAACATTTCCAAGAATTCGGAGGTATTAAACATGACATTACAATTAAAACTAAGTCCGGGCCTGGTTCAGAAGCCAATTCTGGATCATAGGCTCATCTTGACCCCTCGAATGCAACAGGCAATAAAACTCGTACAACTTTCAAGGTTTGAGCTTATCGAGACCGTGGGGCAGGAAATGGAAGAAAACCCGGTACTGGAAGAACTGGTCACGGGTGAGATTGAAGGGAATAGTCATGTCCAAGATGAATCTAAAGAGGGTTCTCCTGATCTCCCAGAGGTGACCGTAGGGGAACATGCCAACAAAGATTTGGACTGGGATAATTATTTGTCTGAATACAATACTGGCTGGGCGGAAACCGCCTATGAGCCAAAGGATTCTCCTTCATTTGAAAGCACCACATCTACCAAGATCAATCTTTCTTCCCACCTCATGTGGCAACTGAACATGACCAACCCAGGGGAGGAACAAAGGGAAATCGCCGCTTACATCATCGGTAATCTGGACGAAGATGGGTATTTGGATATCCAATTAGAAGAAATATTTCAAACTTTCAGATGTTCTGGGGAGATGGTGCTTGAAGCGCTTCATTTCGTTCAACACTTTGATCCCGTTGGAGTGGCAGCACGGGACACACAAGAATGCTTACTCATACAGGCCAGATTCCAGGATTTTGGGGGTACGATTGTTGAGAAAATCATCATGGATCATCTGGAGGACCTTGAAAACAGGAAATTTGATACGATTGCCAAAAGGCTTTTGGTTCCGGTCGAACAGGTCATTTCGGCAGTTTTAATAATTCAGGGGTTGGAGCCAAAGCCAGGCAGAGGTTATTCGGATGACGAAACCATATATGTAACCCCGGATATCTATATTTTCAAAGTTGGCGATGATTACGAAATCGTTCAAAACGAAGATGGCCTGCCCAAATTGCGAATCAGTGCTTATTACAAGAATATTTTGCACAGTAAAAATTCCTTATCAGATAGCGCCAGGACATATATCCGAGAGAAGCTGGAATCGGCGGCCTGGCTGATAAAGAGTATACACCACCGGCAAAAAACTATCTATAGGGTGACAGAAAGTATTATCCGGTTTCAAAGGGGTTTTCTGGATAATGGGATCACACAACTAAAACCCCTTGTCCTTCGTGATGTGGCTGGAGATATTCAAATGCATGAATCCACTGTCAGCAGGGCGACTACAAACAAATACGTTCACACACCACAAGGGCTCTTTGAGTTGAAGTTCTTTTTCAGTGGCTCGGTTAACAAGATTGATGGAGGCGCCGTTTCCTCTGAAAGTGTAAAAGAGCACATCCGCAATATCATTAAGTCGGAAAATGTGCTCAATCCCTACAGTGATCAAGAAATTGAAGGTATCCTGAAGAAACTGAACATACGGCTTGCACGCAGAACCGTTGCCAAATATCGAGAGTCGATGGGTATATTGCCTTCTATGAGGAGGAAAAAACAAAAATTTGAACTAATTTCATAGGGGACATGACTATCCTTTAAGTTTTTAATTTTTTAGCCGATAAAACATTTACTATGAACACAAAATTAATGTTTATTGGCGCTATCATATTTTCGGCGTTGGCATTAAAAACAGAAGATCTGCTTTTTGGTTTTCTTGCTGTTTATTTTACATGTCTTGCTATATCCGTCTTTTTTTTCAAACATGAGCAAAAACAAATTGCAAAACGGAAAGGTGACAATTCCCTCCTGCCGGAAACAAATACACAAGACAAATGACATCAGCCGGGCTTAAAGTCTGATAATACAGTCACAATGACCTAAAAAAATTAAGAAAAGGGCGCAAAAAGTTGACTTTATCGGTTAGATCAAGTATAAATAATATATTTAATACATACCGTACTGTCCGGATTTGGCCATTTTTCAAAAGGAACAGGAATCCTGAATTTGAGTCATGCCAGTGCTCACCCTGTGTTTTGATGGCATTTGGGTTTTGTCGCAATGAAGAAAAAATACCAGGTTATTACGGTCATTCTAATAAGCCTTTTTCTTATCGGATTTTTCCTGAGCATTTATGTCACGGTTGAAGAGAAGGTACCAGACAATGCGGTTGTGGTGATCACCCTGGAAGACAAGCTTTATCATTCCATCCACTTTGACTACGCATGCGTTGCAGGTAAAACAGCGAAAACCACAAGCTTGAGAGAAGCACTGTCAAAAGGGTACAAACCGGATTCTCATTGTCAGGACCTCGGCTATTTTCGGGGAAACAGGCGATTTCTCTTTCACCATCTACTGTCGAAACTCGGAATCGAGGTGAGCAGTCGATGGGACAAATACGGGAATTGGTTATGGTAGTACCCTGTCCCCCATGTTTTTCTGGCGCATTCTGTGCCCCGCTTTCCTTAATGTATTCGTAGCCGTTCACGGGTTCAGGGTTTAAAGGTTCAGGGTTGACGTATCAACGGTTGCGATTTGCATTAAACCTTGAACCTCTCGTATGTGACTCCGCAAGGCCAGCGTCACTTTTTTGATCAAACTGGCCACTTCGGTGGCCAGAGGCGGCGCTGAACCTTTGAACCTTTGAACCCATGGACTAATTTGTAAAGAGGAAGGCATGCCATGCCTAATTTGTATGTAGTAACCAATGACGGGCAAATATTCAATTTTCCCATCTCTAAGGACAAAGTAAGTATTGGGCGCAGTAATGATAATGACTTGATCCTTGCTGACAACGCCGTATCTCGCTATCACACTGAAATCCAAAAAAGAAAAAATGACTATATCCTGGCCGATCTCGGCAGTTACAACGGAACAAAATTAAATGGAAAATCAATACAAAAAGTCTTCCTGAAACACGGTGATAAGATACAAATTGGATCAAGCAAACTGACATTTCTTATAAATGGAAACTCCCTGGACCAGGCCGAGGACTCCGTCGTCCTAACCGTTGAAAGTGATTCAGCCGTGGATAGGCAGATTGTAAGGAGTAGCCCCCTTGAACGCCATGGGCAATCCCAAGAACTTCTGGTTTCTTCGGAGGACAAAAATGAGGAAAAACGAGGAAAATCTGATTTTGCTCTAAAAAAAGAAAGGTTTAATTCGCAGGAATACCTGGCTGAACTGGCGAGAAACAATAAAGTGCTCTTTGTTCTCTACGAGATTAGTCGGCATCTGAATCAGATCCATGACTTCAATGAACTTTTGAGAAAAATCATGGATCTCATCTTTATGGTCATTGATGCGGATTACGGGTTTTTAGTTCTTGCCGGTGGTCCGAATGGAGACAATCTCATCCCTGTTGTCGTCAAGCATAAGACGGAGCACGGGAAATCTAAACGAGAAATAAAGGCGAGCCGCACTCTTATTGACAAAGTCATAAATGGCAAGGTAGCCCTTCTTACATCCAATGCCATGACTGATTCCCGGTTGGACGGGGCCAAAAGTGTGATGATACAGCAGATCAGGTCTGCCATATGCGTGCCCCTTTGGCGAGAGGATAAGATTATCGGTGTAATACAATTAGACAGTGTACGAATCGATAACCAGTTCAACCAGAACGATCTGGAACTCCTTAAAGCCATAGGCAGTCAGGCTGCCATGGTCATTGAGCAGTCTGCTCTGAACGAACGAATCCGTGAAGAAGAGCGATTGCGAAACAGACTGCAGCGCTTCCACTCTCCCCAGGTCATTGAAATGATCCTTAAAGGAGGGGAAGAGACAATAGATGAGATCATGGAGTCCAAGGAACTCATAGCGACCATTCTTTTCGC
>JAKLQB010000959.1 GCA_022013615.1 Desulfobacterales bacterium
GAGTGGGCAGGAACACTGGAGGTCTATTACCTTGAAAGGCCTGAAGGTGTTGAGGAGCTTTTTCCGGAGGAAGAGAGACACCTGCTGAATGCCATTGCCGAGCGGCTGGGCAGGATTGCAGAGCGGGTACAGGCTGATGATGCATTGCGTCTTGAAAGTGAAAATATCGTAAATATCCTGAAATCTATGGAAGACTGGATATATATAGTAAATGAGCAATACGAAATTGAATATATAAATCCGGCGCTCAGAAAAGAACTTGGCCCTGGTGAGGGAAGAAAATGTTACGATTATTTTGGCAATAGAGAAGACATCTGCCCATGGTGTGTAGATCAGGGTATTTTTGCAGGAAAAACTGTTCATTGGGAATGGGATCTTTCCAGGAACAATAAAACCTATGATGTTGTTAGCACACCCACGCGAAATCCCGATGGCAGCGTTTCAAGGTTATCAATATTACGCGACTTGACTGCTCTCAAGAAGGCGCAAAAGGCACTTGAAGAAAGAGAATTGCTTTACCGGAGTCTCACTGAATCCGTCGCGGATGGGGTTGTACTGGTGCAAGACGGGATCATCCTGTTTGTAAACAATGCCTTTGTTAATATGTTTGATTTTACGGACCCTGAAGAAGTTGCTGGAATGGAAGTCGTCCAGCTCTTTGACAGTGAGTTCAGGGAGCTTTTTCGAAAAGTATTTGATCCCCAGGAACGGGACGCAGACATTGGTAATCTGCTCTGGGGTATGTGCGTTACCAAAGAGGGGAAGACAATATGGGTATCAACGAACAGGAGCGTTATAAGGCTGAAGTCCAGGCCTGCTATCCTTGCTACCATGAGGGACATCACAGAACAGGTGCTCTGGGAAAAGTCCATGCAGGAGGAGACTGAATATCTTCGAAAGGAAAACATAAAACTCAGATCCTGTATAAAAGAACGCTATAAGTTCGGTAATATCATTGGGAAAAGCCTTCCTATGCAAAATGTCTATGAACTTATCCTGAAGGCTGCCGGCTCTGATGCCAATGTTATAATCCTTGGTGAATCCGGCACTGGTAAAGAGCTGGTTGCAAGGGCAATCCATAAAATGAGTCCGAGGGCTGACAAGGCATTTGTCCCTGTTAATTGCGGGGCCATCCCTGAGAACCTTGTTGAAAGTGAATTTTTTGGACACCGCAAGGGAGCTTTTACAGGGGCTCATATAGACAAGACAGGTTATTTACATACTGCCGATGAAGGAACACTTTTTCTGGACGAAGTGGGCGAGTTTGGATTGAATACTCAAGTCAAATTCCTCCGGGCACTTGAAAGCGGTGAGTACATCCCGGTGGGCGATACCCAGGCTCGCAAATCCAACTTTCGTGTTGTCGCTGCCACCAACAGGGACTTTTCGGAAATGGTCAGCAAAGGACAGGTGCGTGAGGATTTTTATTACCGGATAAGCGTCATTCCCATTGTCCTGCCACCCTTAAGAGAAAAAAAAGAGGACATTCCTTTGCTCATTGAGCATTTCATGGGGCTGTACATCAAGGGCAAGCAAGTACCTATCATACCCGGGAGAATTATGGAGATCTTATACAATCATAACTGGCCGGGGAACGTGCGTGAGTTGCAAAGTGTGCTTCAAAGGTATCTTGCAGTAGGAAATTTTGACTTTCTGACCATGAATGATAAATCAAAAAAAATGGAAACTCAGATCAATGAAGAGATCGGTGATGATGTAGTGAATCTTTACTCAGCAATGGAAGTTTTCGAGAAGCGTTTTATCCTTAATGCATTGAACCAGAACCAATGGTGCCGGGGAAAAGTAGCGGCTATGCTTGGTATAGACCCAAAAACACTCTATACAAAGATGAAAAAATCGGGTTTTATTAACCATAAATCAGGCGATATAGCCCGATACAGGTAAATAAATATAGTTTCAACTACTTAGCCTGAAAAGTCGCATATTTTTTCGGGCGTTTTCACCCGATTTCTGTTCCCCCGTTTTAAGGCATCTCTTCTTTTCAAAGCAGGGTTTCCCATTAATTCAATAGGTTAAGAGAAACAGCTTTTATGTGGCATATTTATTGCGGTTAACCTTGAAATAGGAAGAGAAAAAATCCAACCCCGAGACCGAAAGAGAAGTTATCATATGGATGTCCTGGTCACAGAAAATAATGTTTCTGCCCTCTCTCATATTACTGAGTTGATTCAACGCCTGGGACACAGTGCCGAGAAGTCAGAAACGGCCCAGGGCACCCTGGACATAGTCAGGGAAAAGGCGTTTGATCTGGTTTTTCTTGATATGTCTCTGCCTGATATGAAAGCGCAGGAGCTGGTAGAGAAACTCAAAGAACTACGGCCTGATATAAAAATCGTCACCATGACCGCAGCCAGTACTGATGAACTGGAAAAGGAAATCAGAACACTGGGTATCGTGTATTACATGTCAAAACCTGTCAGCGAAAACATACTGAAGGATATCCTGGATCATATTTCAACAAAAAAGAAAAATGCCTTGAGCGCGGGTTCCGAGTTAAACAGTTTTTGATTTGCAGGACTCAGTCAAAGTCCAGGCCAGGGGGAGGGTGAAGGAAAATTTAAAGGTGTATTTAACTGTAGTTAATGCTATGAACCAAACAATTAAAAGGAGGATCGTTTATGTCAAATCTTGTTGTACCACATGGTAAAGAAGAAAAATTGATGCCGTTGTTACTTGAAGGCGGTGAACTTAATGCCGAGACCAAAAAGGCAAAGTCGCTCAAGCAGATCAGGATCACATCAAAGGAGAGTTCCAATCTTGTAATGATGGGGATCGGGGCATTTACCCCATTGACCGGTTTCATGACAAAGGCTGACTGGCAGGGTGTCTGCGACAATATGGCTCTGACAGATGGCACATTCTGGCCTGTCCCAGTTACACTTTCCACTGGCGATGAAGAGGTTAAGGCGGGTGATGAACTGGCGTTAGTGGATGATGAGACGGGCACCATTATGGCCACTATTCAGGTCTCTGAAAAGTATACCATTGACAAAGAACACGAGTGTAAGTCCGTGTATACTACAACGGATACGGAGCACCCGGGTGTGGCAAAAGTAATGGCCCAACCCAGGTATAATCTGGCAGGCCCTGTAAAGGTTTTAAGCGAGGGCGTATATCCCGAAGAATTTAAGGATGTTTACCAGAGGCCTGCGGAATCCCGGAAGATCTTTGAAGACCTGGGGTGGAAGCGGGTCGCCGCCCTGCAGCTTCGCAATCCCATGCATCGTTCCCATGAGTTCCTGGCCAAGATCGCCGTAGAGGTAATGGATGGCTTGTATATCCACCAGTTGTTAGGCAAGCTTAAAGCCGGCGATATTCCGGCCGATGTCCGCGTGGACGCGATTCAGGCACTTGTGGACAACTGGTTTGTCAAGGGCACGGTAGTCCAGGGCGGTTATCCCATGGAGATGCTGTATGCCGGCCCCAGAGAAGCCCTGTTACATGCCGTCTTTCGCCAGAACTATGGGTGCAGTCACTTGATCGTAGGCCGCGATCACGCTGGTGTAGGTGATTATTATGGCCCTTTTGATGCGCAGAAGATATTTGACCAGATCCCGGAGGGTGCTCTGAAGTGTGAGAACCTCAATATCGACTGGACCTTCCACTGTTACAAGTGCGGAGGGATGGCCTCCATGAGGACATGCCCCCATGGAAAAGATGACAGGCTGCTTTTATCCGGGACCATGGTAAGAAAGACCCTCTCAGAGGGGAGTGATCTCCCGGCTGAATTCTCCCGTCCCGAGGTTGTGAAAATACTCCAGAATTATTACCAGAATCTTGATGAAAAGGTTGAGATAAAACTGCACGGTGCTGCCACTGGTGACGTCAAGAAGTAGTTTTAATTTAAAAGAAAGGGGGTACAAAAAAAAGGGTTTTTTTATTTGTATTAATTTGGATGTTTATTTTAACAATTGAAACAGGAGGTGTACAATGCCAAGTTATGTAATTACAGAAAAATGTGACGGTTGTAAGGGACAGGACAGGACAGCCTGTATGTATATCTGCCCCAACGACCTGATGGTGCTGGACGTAGACGGTTCGGCCGGTTACGGGGAGATGAAGGCATACAACCGCGATCCTCA
>JAKLQB010000960.1 GCA_022013615.1 Desulfobacterales bacterium
ACTTGATCGTAGATTTCAGGGGTGTATAATGGCGGTGATTTTTGATGAGAAGCATTCATGCTTCTTCTTGTAGCAAATTTTTTGGCTCGTGTCCCGAACTATTTTTAAAAATCTGAAAACAAGCCGAATATTTACTTTTCTTAAGCATACCATATTAAAAAGAATAAACTCACACCTAATGATTTCAGTAAGTTAGAGAAGTGAAAAAAACTGTCAGATGGAGAGTGTGGTAGACATTTGGTGGACAAAACGCAAAAACGCCGATTTTAGACAATATCGGCTTCGCGTAACTATTTGATTTTACTGGTCGGGGCGAGAGGATTTGAACCTCCGACACCCTGCTCCCAAAGCAGGTGCGCTTCCAGACTGCGCCACGCCCCGATTTTCTTCTCTTATCTCTGCATCACATACGAAAGACTTGATTTCTGATTTATCATCCCCCAACACTCCCGCATACCTATGCGGGATGCGCTTCCAGGCTGCGCCACGCCCCGAAATCACTACATTAGTGTTTAAAATTAATTTTTTAATTTACCTTATTTATGGTTATAAAATCAAGTTATAAAATCACTTTGCTATTTTATTCAATCCCGCCTATCGGCGGGACTCCGTCAAAATCCAAACCAAGAGGAGGACAAAAATCCCCCTCAATCCCCCTTTACAAAGGGGGAGATGGGGGGGCAGGGAAACGTCGTAGTAGAATGTAACTTGGCCAAATAGATGTATTTTCAAGACGGCTAAATCCGAAATCTGAATATCGAAATACGAAACAATATCAAAATTCGAATATCAAATGACCAAAACATTTCGGGAACTTATACAAAATTTACAGGATATTGACATGTTTTAAATTTTGGATTTATGTCATTCATATTTGTTTTCCCTGCCGAGGTGGGATATTTCGAGCTTCGGATTTTCAGAAAATTAAATAAACAAATAAACTCTATTCCTTCAACTTGTTATCTCTTTAAATGACTTAGTCCTGAGGTGGGGGGTAAACTTCTTGACCGTCAATATACTTTCTCTTATAATGCCATCCAAATTAGGCTATCTGGCTGCCATCCCAGGCTGGTGACGATCCGGCCACCCATATCTGAAGCGTTTTAGGAGGCCTTGAATGGAAATCCCAAGAAAAATCGGCATTGGAATAGTAATGATTGTTCCTGCATTTGTGTTTGGAGGTGCTGTCTGGGCATGGTTTGGATCCTGGATTACCGTCTTCATTTTCGAGATTCTTATGGTTCTGTTTTACTCATCCATCATATTGGGATGGCCTGTGGCGGCTATTCAGAAAACTTGACAGTTGAGCCAATTTCAAAACGTCCCCTTTTGCCCAATATCTGCGTCAAGCTCAAATTTTAATCCTCGAAATACTCAATGTATTCCTGTGGTTAAAATTTTCGCCTTCCTTGATCTTGAACAAAATTGAACATTTTGAAACTGCCTCAGTTTAATAATCTCTTTTTGATCGGCCTAAAGTCACCTTATAAAATAGAAGAAAAGGGACTGGACCCATAGGGCCAATCCCCTTTCCTTGTCTTTTTCGAAACGCTTCTTTCCTTTTTACTCTGCGATTCCCAGGCTAAGCTTCAGTGACTTCAGGGTATTTTTCATAAGCATGGTGATGGTCATGGGGCCTACACCGCCAGGAACCGGTGTAATGTATCCGGCAATCTCCTTGGCCGCATCAAAGTCCACATCTCCTTTAAGTATAGCTATCTTTTTGCCAGTCTTCTCGCTGATCTTCTCTCCAACCCGATTGACACCCACATCAATGACACAGGCACCTGGCTTTATCCACTCAGGCTTTACAAGCCCTGGGACCCCAGCCGCAACAATTAGAATATCCGCCCGCTTACAGTGGTCTGCCATATTCTTAGTGCGTGTGTGAACCACTGTTACAGTTGAATTGGCGCCTTCGGCTTTCTGAAGCATGATATTTGCGATTGGCTTGCCCACAATATTGGAGCGCCCGACAACCACAACCTCTGCGCCGCTCGTTTCCACACCGGACCGGACAATCATCTCCTGGATGCCGGCAGGAGTACAGGGCGCGAACTTGACCTCTGAACCACCGATCATCAAACGGCCCACATTGACAGGATGAAAACCATCCACATCTTTATCCGGATCAATGGCATTTAATACCTTCTTTTCATCAATGTGTTTCGGCAGCGGCAACTGCACCAGAATGCCGTTAATGGAGTCATCGTTGTTGTACTTGTCAACGAGTGCCAGGAGGTCCTCTTCTGAAACGTCTTCCGGTTGGGTGTCCTGGATCTCATTAAAACCTAACCCCTTGGCTGTCTTAATCTTTGCTGTCACATAAGATATGGAGGCGGGGTTTTCCCCGACCAGTATGGTCACCAGCCCGGGCACCACTCCGTGCTCATCCTTGATTTTTTTGACATCCTCTTCGATTTCTTTGAGGATTTCATCCCGTATTTCAGTTCCCTTGATCAATTTTGCAGTCATCTCCTATCTCCTTTTCTATAAGTTTATGCCTGTTTGTAATGGCTTGATAAGCTTGAGAAAAAATTACATTCCCTATTTAACATGTGCATAACACAGTTATTTCCCGATTTCAAATATTTTATCCTTATTTCATTGGGGCTCCACAGATCCCTGGATCAGCATGTTCAGTTTTTTCCTCGAAATGCTTGTCCATACCGCCGGCACTTGATATTATAAAATTATGAATCCCTCAATAGGAGAAAAATTATGAAAGCAACTTTCATTTACATAACTGCAGGCAGTATGGATGAGGCCAAAATGATCGGCAGGGAGTTGATCTCAAACAGGCTGGCCGCTTGCGTAAATATCATTGACAATATGCATTCCATGTTTTGGTGGGAGGACGAAATCCAGGAAGACAGGGAAGTGATCCTTATTGCCAAGACCAAAGAATCACTTGTTACGGAGTTGATTGACAAGGTTAAATCAGTGCACAGTTATGATTGTCCCTGTATCGTGAGTTTGCCAATCTTAGATGGAAATAGGGCATTCCTGGATTGGATTGCACAGCAAACCAAGTAAAACGAATACTCCTTTACTCTTTGCCTTTCGCTTTTTTCATCGTCTTCTTAACCACAAAGCAGACAACCACCAGGCCCAGCAGGATAAGGATTGCAATATTATAGCGGACCAAAAAGTAAGACATTTTGTCCCTTGCCGTTTCCCAGTTATTGCCCAGCATATAACCAAAAGCTATCCAGATCAGATTCCACACACAAGAGCTTATTAGGGCAAGCCATGCGACCTTAGAAGCCCTCAGTTTTGAGATTCCCCCTGTTATGGATATTACAGATCGGATTCCAGGAAAAAACCGGTTTAAAAGTACAAGGAAGTAGCCATATTTTCGGAACCATTTTTCGGCTCGGATGATATCTTCCACCTTAAAAAACCAGTAATCTCTCTCGATAAAAAACCGCCTACCCAATAGATTTCCAACCCAGAAGAGGAACATAAAGCCAGCCAGGCTGCCCAAGGTTGTAGCGAAATAAACTCCAAAGAAATGAAGCCTTTTGGTGCCAACCAGGAAGGCTCCGAATGCGGTGATGGTGTCTCCGGGAATGGGTGGGAAGACATTTTCCACAAACGCGCTCAGGCCTAAAAATAAATAGATGAGAACATCGGGGAGCGAATTGAGAGAATCAAGGAAGCGGTCCAGATAGGTCATGTATTATTTACCCTCGGTTCGTATTGATGGATCTTAGCTCCTGGAGCGTGTTACCATTTGGTCTGGGTAGCTGTGTTGTCCGTGGTCAGATGCTCGTTGAACAAAAACCATCGTTTGCCTATTGAGCGGGTAACGAGCTTCAACTAACCACTGGCTACAGATCACCGACGGTTGAATTATTTAGTTTTCAGTAGTAAAAAACAAGAACTCTTTTCAGCAATTCTA
>JAKLQB010000961.1 GCA_022013615.1 Desulfobacterales bacterium
ACTGCCTTTTCTTTTCTATATTATATTTTTTTTTCTTCATATTTTCCCATTCAACATTTGATGTTCGATGTTTATTGTTTTCCAGTCCCTCTTGGGCAAAAACAACTTAGCGCTTATGCCCCAATAACTTCGTCTATTTTTCCCCATATTTCGTCCCGCCCTTGCCTTGTTTTTGCGGAAAAGACAGTGGGGCTGATTAAGGTAATTTCCCTGATATGACTATTTATCATGGAAGACCGCGTCCGGGCTTGCTGGCGTGACAATTTGTCGGCCTTGGTGAGCACAGGGATGGTATGTATTCCATAGTGCTTTAGCCATTTAAACAACTGCATGTCTCCCGCGGTTGGGTCCCTTCTTATATCAAGTATTACTATAACCGCCCTTAGATTTGATCGTTCTCTTAGGTAGGTCTCCACCATATGTTGCCAGGATTTTTTTACCTTGATGGGAACCTTGGCATATCCGTACCCCGGTAAATCAACCAAATACAATTGGTTGCCTACAGTAAAGAAATTTATTGACTGGGTTCTCCCTGGCCTGGAGCTTGTCCTTGCGAGATTTTTTCGGTTGACAAGAACATTCATAAGGGAGGATTTGCCTACATTGGACCGGCCTGCAAAGGCAATTTCCGGCCTGTCTGGCGGCGGATACTGGTTTTCGAGAAAGGCGCTAATGAGAAATACTACATCCATTTACCGTCCGTTTAAAAACTCTTCGAGCCTCTTTAACCCTTCTTCTATATTCTCCAGGGAATTGGCATAGGATAGCCTTAGATAGCCCTCTGCGTTTTCTCCGAAATCGATTCCTGGAGCCACGCCTACACCTGCTTTTTCAAGAATCTCAAAGGCCAGTTCATAGGAACTGTCGGTGAGGTGTCTGGCGTTGATCAAAAGGTAAAATGCCCCTGAAGGCTCCACGGTAAGGCCAAATCCCAGTTCCCTGACTCTCCGGATCATGTACCTGCGCCGTTTATCGTATGTGGTTTTCATTTGTTCCACGTCGTCTTGGGCCTTGGTGAGGGCAGCCAGGCCTGCCCATTGGGAAATACTGCTCGCCGATATGAAAAAGTTCTGTTGCACCTTTTGTAAAGGACGGACAAATTCAGGGGGTGCTATGACATAACCCAGACGCCATCCGGTCATGGCGTAAAGCTTTGAAAATCCGTTTAGCACGAATGCGTTATCGGTAAACTCCAGGATCGAATGTTCTTTGTCTCCGTAAACCAGACCATGGTAGATTTCATCTGATATGATTGGGAGGTCCAGGTCGGCGACCTTTTCCATTCGCTCGCTTGAGAGAAGATTTCCGGTGGGATTTGAAGGAGAGTTGATGAGGATGGCCCTGGTCCCTGGGCCAATCTTTTTCTTGATCTCTTCCGGTCTTAACTGAAAACCATCTTCTTCGTGCACATTGACAAAGGCGGGTTTTGCTCCCAGGAAATTTGCATAGTTTGGATAGCATGGGTAGTGGGGGTCAGACATAATTATTTCATCCCCAACTTCTAAAAGGGTCGAAAAGATCATGAAGAGGGCCGGGGACGTGCCGGAGGTGATTAGGATCTGCCCCGGATTAACATGAACCCCATATTTTTCGCGGTAATGTTCACAGATGGCCTCTCTGAGTTCAAGGATTCCAAGACTATGAGTGTAATGGGTTTCACCCTTTTCCATGGCCTCCTGAGCTGCTTCACAAATGCACCGGGGGGTCGGAAAATCAGGCTCACCCACCTCCAGGTGAATGATATGACGTCCCTGCTTTTCAAGTTCATGGGCCTTTTCAAGTACCTCCATGACTATGAATGGGGGGATTTCCCGGGCTCTTTTACTCACCTTTTTCATTTCCATATTCCAATCAAATAACTTTATTCAGAGGATATTCTATGATGCCTTCAGCGCCAGCTTGTCTCAGCCGGGGGATCAAATCCCTTACGGTTTTCACATCGACGATCGTTTCCACGGAGACCCAGTTCGAGTTGTAAAGGCCTGCCACAGTCGGGGCGTTCAGGCTCGGCAGGATGTTGATCACAGCTTCGATTTTTTTCTCCGGTACGTTCATTTTTAATCCCACCAGGTTCTCTGCCCTGAGGGCGCCTTTGAGCAACAAAATGATCTGTTCGATTTTTTCTTTTTTCCAGGGGTCCTTATAAGACTCTCTGTTGGCGATCAATTGGGTATTGGACTTCATGAACTCGTGGATGATTTTTAGACCATGGGCCCTGATGGTGCTTCCGGTTTCTGTCACTTCCACAATGGCATCAACCAGGCCAGACACGGCTTTTGCTTCGGTGGCGCCCCATGAAAACTCGATTTTAACATCGATATTTCTCTCTTTGAAATACCTCCTGGTATAATTTACCAGTTCTGTAGCGATCTTCTTTCCTTGCAGATCCTCGAGGCGCTTTAAGTTTGAGTCAGAAGGTACTGCCAGGACCCAACGGGCTGGTTTTTGACTCGTCTTGGAATAGATCAGGTCATCCACCACAACTACATCCGATTCATTCTCTTCTATCCAGTCCTTGCCGGTAAGACCTGCGTCTATGGTTCCGTTCTCCACGTATCGGGGCATCTCCTGGGCACGGCAGATATTGCATTCTATTTCCTCGTCGTTAATATCCGGGAAATAGCTGCGGTCGTTGACGTTTATCTTCCACCCTGATTTTTCAAACAGATTAACGGTCGCCTGCTGAAGGCTCCCTTTGGGAATTCCGAATTTAAGTTTTTTCATTTCTTATATACCTTTTCTGGATCGAATACTTTTTCATCCACTACTGACACATTTCCGTCACGGTCCACTTTCTTATGAAAGCAGGATTCATACCCTAAGTGGCAGGCGGCGCCACCTATTTGCTCCACCTTGAAAAGAACAGTATCGTCGTCACAATCCCCACAGATTTCCTTTACCTTCTGGACATGTCCAGAGGTCCCGCCTTTGTGCCAGAGTTCCTGGCGTGAGCGACTCCAGAAGTGGGCCTCTCCTGTCTCAAGGGTTTTTTCCCAGGATTCATGGTTAATATAGGCTAACATCAACACCTTGCCAGACCTATAGTCCTGGACAATGGCAGGCAAGAGCCCATTTCCTTTTGAGAAATCTAATCCAATCATGTTTCATAAACCTTCCCAAGGTGAATTGGAGCATCGCGGATTAGTGTGAAAACCAGGTCGGGAACATTGCACAAAAGCATTGTAGGGTCGGGTTTTATACCCGACCGGGGTTGCGGTGGCATATAAAATGCCACCCTACATGATGTGAGCAAAGGTTTTCACACTAATCCGCGATGGGCCGGTGAATTTAAAGATGTGAAGATAGCATATTGGAGTTTGAGTGCAAGTAAAATTTAGTATTGTCCGTTGATAGTTGTCAGTGGTCTGTTGTTAGAATATGTTCCACTCAACTGGCCGCATGCTGCCTGGATATCTCTTCCCTTGCTTTTTCTTATGATGGCGGTGAAATGATTTTTAATAAGAATCTCTTGAAATTGGAGTATTCGCTCCATGGGGGGAGGGGACATTTGGGACTCAGGGTAGGGGTTTAGAGGGATCAAGTTGATCTTTGCCCTCAGCCCTGACAAAAGGCTGCAAAGGTTCAAGGCATCTTCATCTCTATCGTTTATACCTTCAATAAGAACATACTCAAATGTAATCATCCGTCTGTTTGGAAGAGGAAAATTCCTGCAAGCTGAAATCAGACTATTCAACGGGTATTTTTTGTTTATGGGCATGAGAAAATTACGGGTTTTGTCATCTCCAGCGTTTAGCGATATGGCCAGGTTGACTGTGATATCCTGCCCCATTTTTTTTATTTGGGGTACCAGTCCGCATGTGGAAAGGGTCACTTTTCGGTGGGAAAAGTTCATTCCATCTTCACTGATCAGGATCCCGATGGCTTTGGCTACTGCGTCATAATTGGCAAGCGGTTCGCCCATGCCCATGAGTACGATATTGGTCATCCTATCCGGATCATCCATGGATTTTCTCGCCTGTATGACTTGATCAATGATTTCCGATGGTGTCAGGTCCCTTTTGAGCCCCTGTTTTGCGGTAAGGCAAAAACGGCAGCCCATGGCACAACCTGCCTGTGAAGAAACGCACAGAGTGAAGTGATCTCTTTCCGGGATGAGTACTGATTCAATGTAATATCCATCCGGTAATCTAAATAGATATTTTTCCGTCCCGTCTTCGGAGACCAGGCACTTGATTTTTTCCAAAGGGCTGATAGTCGCTTTTTCTTTCAAAAGGGCCCTGAGAGATTTGGAAAGGTCAGTCATCTCCTCAAAGGAGCTGGCAAGCCTCTTAAAGAGCCAGTGTTGAATTTGCCGGCCCCGGTAAGGGTCAATACCCAGGCCTACTGCCCACTCTTCAATTTCATGGGCATCCAACCCTATAAGATCAGGTTTCATATAAAGTTTTCCAGATAAAGATTTTGGATATTTAAATTCTCAGGAGTTTTTAGATAAATTTGCTCCCAAAATGCCGTATTAAATTTAGGAATTTAGGGATTCAGGAATTTAGGAATTAAAATCAAGAAAATACATTCAATTCCTCAATTCCTCAATCCGGAATTCCTCAATTCTACGGTGATTTGCTCCGGGGCTTATTTGTTGATTAAATGATCGAAAACCCCAAAAAGATTACCTGAAGGTCTATAAGTTGCCGCACATTGTACGAAGTTTTGCCAGTTCCCACACGTAGTCGTATAAGTGAAGTCCCTTGCTGGAGGCGATGATCTCACCGTCCGCCACACCAATGCTCGAAGCCATATATTCCTTCATGAGCTGTATTGCCCCCAGGTTTGCAGGAAAGCCGTTCCACAGATCCCAGGATCGGAAATAGATAATGAAATGGAGCTTATCATCCTTAATGCGGGTATCAATGCCCCGGAGGCATGGAGGGTCGTTCAGGTAGATAGCCTTTGGCTCACCCACGGTCATGTAAGCCTGATTCGTTTTGTAGCCATCCTCCCTGTACATGCGAATGACCTCAGCAATCTGGGTCTCTAAGTACGAGCCGTAGGTGTAGTCTTCACCAGGCTGTTTGACTGAGGTCATAAGGTAGGGAAGATATTCCTCCAGATAGCCTTCTGCAACTGGATTCGGGATTCCAAGGGAAGGGGGGATATCCGGCAAAAGGGGTCGTACATCAGGATATTTGATATGCACGGTCACATAATCAAATTCGAGTCGTTTTTGTCCCTCATAGCTCCCTCTGTCTATTATGTATTCACTACCGGCTTCAAGCAATCTGTAAATGCTCTGGAACCATGCATCAGGCAGGTCCCGGGCTTCAATAAACTCAATTTTCATGAGTCCCCCAAAAAAGTGCTTTCAATTAATAGCAAAGTCAGATATTAGTTTATAGATGTAATTTATATCACATTTTTGCAGGCAAAAGGATTTTTTGTCAATGAGAAAGTTGGACTTTTCTAAGGAGTGATGGATGAACGATAGCCCTGAAAAAGAAATGAAGGATCTAATGGAAGGACTTGCTGATGACCTCGGGTATGCAGCAAACAATGAAAATCCCGAACGCCCCAGAGAATCGCTTGATTCAAAACCAAAAAGAAAAATCCTGGTTCTTTGGGGTGGAATCATTATCCTTTTTATTGCCCTCATTGCCTTATTGTTTGGGGGCGGCAGTAATGTGGCAACAGAAAAACTATCTTCTATCCAGCCCCGGATTGACCGGATTGAGGAGAGGTTAGAACGCCTTGAGGGGATGTATGAAAGAATTGTTCGCCTTGAGAAACAGGAAGAGAATCTGAATAAATCCATTGCAAAGGTGGATAGATCAGCGCAATCCCTGGCAAAGAGGCTGGAAAACGTATCCCAGGAAGTCAAAACGCTGCGGAAAACACCCACTCCGGTTGCTGTGAAGACAGAACCCCCACGTGCTGATGAGAAAAAAGCGACTCCCGAGGCCAAAAGGCGGTACCACGTGGTACGTTCCGGTGACAGCCCTTACGGGATTGCCCAGAAATACGGCATTTCGGTAGCCGAGTTGAGTCGCCTCAACAACCTAAGTAAAAAACAACTCATCTACCCGGGCCAAAAACTCCTTATTGCTAAGGACAGCGGTCAGTAAGAGGCCCTTTTACAAAAGGGGGGAAATAGCGGTCTTCCCATTTTCTGAAGTGAAGTCAAAGGGGGTTTTTGTATTAAAATGGCATGAAAGGAGGATTTAAAGACTCAAAATAAGATTTTTCCCTGACCCTGAGAGAATCAGCCTAAAGCACGAAAGACTTGATTTTTGGGATGCAGGTCTACTCTCTCAAACCTACTTCTCGCGGTATTCTTTTTCCAAACTCATTAGATTATCATAAAATACAGCAGCGTGATCTCTCATGGCTTCAGAGGCGGCTTCGGGGTCGCCAGCTAATACAGTCTCAACAATGGAACGATGCAACCCTGGTGGATGGATAAAGTTAGGAGGATTAGGTTTCATCTCCTCTATAATTTTAGCGTTTAGCTTGATTACTGAATTGACAATGGCCTCCAAAAAACGATTACCGCACATCTCCGCCAGGATGAAATGAACTTTAGTGGCGGATGCAATATCTTCAGTTAGCGAGGCTCCAGGTGGATGCTCGGCCTCAAAAGCCCCCAGCAGGCGTTTGGTAAATTCAGGGGTAGCATTCAAGGTTGCTAAACGGGCCACCTCGGGTTCAATAAGAATACGAACTTGATGCAGTTCATGGATTGAAATCTTATTAGCCAGGAACAGGTCAAGGCAAGCGCTGGCTAATTGTTCGAATGTCAAATCGGTCACAAATGCGCCTCCTGCGGCACCCTGGCGAATTAAAACAAAACCATTATTTTCAAGCGCCCTGATAGCCTCTCTTATAGCAACGCGACTAACCTGAAATTGTTCTGCCAAGTCTCTTTCTGAGGGTAATTTGTCTCCCGCCCTAAAATCATTGGATAAAATTGCCTCTTTGAGTTTATTAAAAACCTCTTCCGAAATTCTAGGCTGTTTAATTGGCTTAAAATTATGCATCCTTTCCCCCTTTTCCTTTATTGATTAAATAATAAAAATTTCCTTTGATTGCAAGAAAAATATTTATTGACAAAATAGTTTTGTTTGTTAAATATTAGACCAATGGCAGTTTAATAATTCCATTCATATTATAAAATTCTCTTGATGAGATCAGTCTTACCGTAATTTCAACCGAAGCACAGGATATTACCCGACCCCCGACCGGGCCTCGGCTGAAAGAAATTGAAATGACAGATAAACTTATATTGAAGGAATGGGACTGAAATGGGGGACTGTATGAAATGGGGGACTGTGAAATGGGGGACGGTCATAGGAAAATAAGTAAAGTGACA
>JAKLQB010000109.1 GCA_022013615.1 Desulfobacterales bacterium
CGGCAGGTTCATGGCCATTGCCCACAAATGGGAACACGAGCATGAAGAAAAATCATTCCCAATTGCCAAATAACTCTGGGACATTAAAGTTTCAGGATTTCTGGTTCACCTTTTATATTTCTTCTATGGTGACTTTTGATTAATGCCTGATTTACGAAACTTTTTGGCTCAATTGGGGTAGCACAATAACCACAGTGAGCACAAATCATTGGTTTATTGATCTCATCATCCCAGGGAGGATCATCACAGGCCCTGCAGACTATCACCACGAACCCCCGTTCCATACCCCCGATAGACCTCACGCCTATGAAGATCTTTGCCAGCCCCGCCACCCCCTGTCGCCTGGCACAGGCGAACATACAACCCTGGCAATCCACACATCTTTCCGTATCAGTTACCGATAGCCTAATATCCTTTCCTTTCACGACACCTCCTGTCTATCAAATTATCCGATTCCCATGGGTAGCAAAATCCTGAAAGTGACCCCTCTTTCAGTATTATCAAGGAGTTCCAGGCGCCCATCATGGGACTCGATAATCTTTTTTGCAATAGGAAGCCCCAGGCCGGTTCCTTCCTTTCTGGTCGTAGAAAAAGGTGCGAAGATTTCTTCCCTTTGCGTATGGGGTATACCACAGCCGTTATCGGAAAGATCAATTCCAATGTAATTGCCCTTTTGATAAGTGCTCACGGTCACGGTCTCCCCTTCAGGGGAGGCTTGAATAGCATTCATCAAAAGATTAATCAGAGCCTGTTTCATCCTCATTACATCAAAGGAGACCGGCGGGAGATTGTTTGACAAATGCATATCAATTTGAACCCTTGAACTTTCAGGCGCTTTAGAAACCACTGCGATGCTCTCTTGTATCACTTTGTTTATGTCAGCTTGAGATCGATCAAGTTCCAGAGGCCTGGAGAAGTCCAACATCTGCTTAACCATGTTTTCCAAACGCCTTGTTTCTCCTATGACAATGTCCAGTCTTCCATAATTAGGATCATCTTTTTTTAACTTTTTCTGAACCGAACTGGTGAAGCCACCAATGGCAATGAGAGGTGTTTTCATGTCATGGGCAACGCCAGCGACCGCTTTTCCCATCCCCGCCAGGCTCTCAGCCTCAAGCATGAGCCCGTGCCGGATTCTCTCCCGGTCCGTTAATACCCCCAGAATTACTGCCACGATATTGTATAGAAGTTTGTCCATGGCGAGGCTGAAATCGTCTGGAGAAAGGTTCTGCCAATGGGTCAGCGTGAAGGGAACGAAGAGTGCGGTAATGGTCAAAGAGGTTGCCAACGCCCCTCGCAGCCCAAACCAGAATGCTGCCAGGACGATCGGCAAAAAGTAAAGCTCCCGGTAAAAAATGTGCAGGTAGCGATGACTGTGATCTGTGCCGTAATGAAGTGAGCTAATACCAACCACCAGGATGGCAATAAGGGCCATTTTTACTCTATTGCTTTTCTGGGCCATGGATACTCCTCTTATTCATTTCCTTGCCTTCTCCACTTTTGCCCTCAACACTATCATTGGCACAGAGGGCTGCTACCTCTATTGGGAGCATCCGGCCTTCACTATCTGTGCGCTTGAGCACAAGCCAGTAGCCTATGCTCATGGCAAGCACCACGCCAGCCGTAGCCCAGACGAAATCCGAGGAGATTTTTTCAAAGTCCAGGATGATGACCTTTCGGGCGATGGCCATAAGCGCTGTTGCCATGACAACTTTCACATGGATCACGTCATCGCGCAGGTAAATGGTGATATTGATGAATATTTCAATGGCGATCAGCACGGCCATGAAGGCTCCGAAGGTGGCCAATATGTCGCCGATGGACAGTATCATAAACGGCGGGGCCATCAGTTTTTTATATAGTACCCATCCAACGTCTATCACCCCCCAGATGATAACAAAGGTCATCAATATTGCCAAGAGCCGGACGGCAAGATGAATGACCTGTCTCAATGTCTTGATCAAAGGCTCCTTTGGGTTGTAAAGATCGTCCATGGTGTAATTCCTTTCTTTTCGAATATGCCTGGTCCCGCATTCATTTGCCGGCTGCTGTTCTTTGACGCAGCCACTTTTCGACGCCCACCACAAAAGATGAGATCAGGGCAACGGCCAGTATCCGCCCCCAGGCTTCAGGACTGATGGGGGCACTGTGGAACATCCAGTTCATGGCCGGAAGGTATGTGTACAGCGCCTGCAGGATCAGCATGATGGCCACACCGCCAAACAAGGGCGGGTTTGAAAAAAAACCGAGTCGGAACATTGACTTTGTCAACGAGCGGCAGTTGAA
>JAKLQB010000110.1 GCA_022013615.1 Desulfobacterales bacterium
AAATCGATAGAATTCCTTAAATATTCAATCTGGCTATGGCATAAATCATGCGCAAACATGATGTGATTTGAACACAAATTTATTTATAAGGGTCTAAGGGCCTAATAATCTAAAATCATAATATTTAGTTACCTAACCCGGACAAGCCGGAAAAGTGCCTAAAGTGAACTAAAGTTTGAAGTGCCTAAAGTTAATGAGTCGCTTCGCTCCATCTGTTTTTATAAAAAATAGAATTCCACAACTTTAGGCACTTTAGATCACTTTAGACACTTCACACTTTTTCAATTTTGCAAGTTCCTGCGCGTTTTGAGCAGAATTTTATCGCTAAGGTACTAAAAACACCAAAAAGCAACCCTAAAACATTGGGGGGTTAATGGGTGGTTATTTCACCCATTATTGGATGGACTGGAGGTGGGTTCTGAGATTAGCCTTTTTGCTTGGACATTCAGCGCATGGGGCATCTCTATCAAAGAAAATCTTATAACAGGGCTGGCCTACTAAATCTTCAGGAGCTATATTAAGTTCTCTGGTTGTTGTTTTGTTTGCCCAGGTAATTCTCATGATACGTAGGAGGCGTTCACAGGTTTCCCTATTTTTAAAGAACTAAGTTCGCTTCGCTCACAATTGGAATAAGTTGTATAATTTCCGAGACGTTAAATTACCGTGAGTATCTCTTTCCTCTCGGCACGGAAAAGGCGGGGTTAATTGAGGTGTGGATCAAAGTGTCAATTCACTACCTTCCTTGGCGGCATCAATGACAATATCAACTTTCTTCTTTTTCGCGAGATCCTCGCAGTGATTTTTGAAGGACACCACCTCGGGGTCTTTTCTTGAAGGATCATGGTGAAACAGGATTAGCCGTTTTGCATGAGCATCTAAGGCAAGTTTAAGCGCTGCCACATAATCTGAATGTCCCCAGCCCCTGCGAGCTTCTCTTTCCTCAGGGGTATACTGGGCATCGTGTATCAAAACATCTGCATCTTTGCAAAACTCTACGTAATCTTCAAGTCGCCTTCCGGCCCATGCCTCGTCTGTAAGTTCATTATCGGTGATGAAGACAAGTGTCTTTTTACCTTCACGAAACCGAAACCCGAATCCACCCTGGGGATGTTGAAGAGGGATGCTGTCAACGATTACACTGTCAATCTTTAGAGGTCCATGACTTAGTGTATCCAGGTACCGAATCTCGGCCTTGAGGTCATCAAATTTGATTGGGAAGAAACCATCCCCCATTTTGTTGTCGAACGTAGCCCTCAGGCCTTTCATACAGGTTGGATAGCCGTCTATTTTTATTTTGCTTGTTGGCTCGTAGACCGGATCAAAAAAAGGAAAGCCCCATAAATGGTCCCAGTGGATATGAGTGATAAGGAGGTGGATATCTACCTTTGCCCTGTCATTAGTGAGTTGCTCGCCCAGCGGCCTGATTCCTGTTCCGGAATCAATTATAATAACCCTGCCACTTTCAAGCGTAATTTCTAAACAGGTGGTATTTCCCCCGTAAATA
This sequence comes from Desulfobacterales bacterium, assembly GCA_022013615.1. The sequence continues at coordinate 1,505 of JAKLQB010000110.1, forward strand.
GTTGTGTCTTTGCCAGGGACGGCAATTGAACCCCTCGTCCCCCAAAATTTGATATTCATCATTTATCCTAATTTGGTCGCTACTGTGCGGCTTCCTGTTCTCAATGTTCAAAAAGATATCGGTTTGATGGTTTATCGAAACGTGCCCAATTTACGCCATTCCTCGAAGCATGTCAATCCAAAAAACACAATGAAAATGGTATGATAAGCACGACATAAAATCCCAAATATACACGTAATAGTCAAATTACCACCCCCAGATCAATTTCAGAAGTTTTGATCAGTTCTTTGGCCTTTTCCTTGAGATCAAGGGCAAATGGATCGCCTCTCTCTAAGCCCTCTTCCACTTTGTCCAGGAGATCATAAAAGATATTCCATGCCTTTTTCTCCTTCCGAAATCTCTCACGCAAAGGATTCGAGGTCTCCGACAGCTTCTTGATTATCTTATGCAAACGATTTGTTCCCATTTGTAGCAAGTCGAAACCCTCTTTAGGCTTTCCGTCCTTGAAAAATGAAGCTCCCTTTAGTGCGAGCCGGAGACTGACCACTGTAAAGGGTATGTATGACACAAAACAACCTGTAAAGGGATCTATAATGTCTTTTATCTGTTCCACGGACCAGGGTAATGCCTTAGCATAATAGGAAAACAGCAGTATACGGGTATAATCACCGATCAATTTTCCGGTGTGTGCAGACTTGATAGCTTCGCCTGCAAAGCTTTTCTTGTCATGACGCATAATTAATCCGGCTTCATGGGCATACCTAAGATTTCCGCTTTCCCCCTTCAATAACACTGATAATATGTATGCCTGATCCTCGGCCCGACCTATGAAAGTAGGAGTAAATGGCCGATATCTTCTGAGGCTTTCAACAAGGATGCCACATGTGCCGCCTGTTACATGAATCCGCTGGATACATCGATCTCGACCATTTAATTCACCCTCTCCATAACGAGTCATCATCTCGGCCTCAGTTGAAAGCGCCTGGGGGAGTGGACTATAAAAAATCCATTCGTTTCCACAAATATTCTTACTGGGAAAACTCACATCCGGTGTGAAAAGCGAACGACCAATGTCTTCTTCGTTGACCAGTGCTCCGGCTATCATCCCCAATTCGATCCGGTTGTCATTCTCATCTAATCCCTCTGCACCCCAGAGGGGTGTTCTTAAATGCTCAAATGCCGAGGCACCCGTTTCCCTTACAAGTTCATTTTGAGGAAAGACCTGATCAAGATCTATCTTGAATGTCCCTCTGACATCTGAATTTATAAAAACCTGCCAAAAGGCCGAAATCGCCTTAAGAAACGTATAGTGCCTGCCATATTCGCCGTCCACACCAATAATCTTATGCAATAGATCCTCGTCTTTTGAGTCTAAATAATGCCTGGCGGCAGGGTTGAGGGTCTCATCGATAAGCGTGGCAGCATCAGATTCTGTCAAGATATAGACATTGAGGTGTTTAATACTTTTCTCTCTTCTCAGAACATCTTCAAGGTATGCCCTTGCCATGTCGTGGAGCCCCGCATGGGTTACTGAGACTGAGAGAACACAATGGACTTTCGTATCTTTTTCTACAACTCCCTTTTTCTTCTCAAACTCTACTGCCTGATCCATACCTTTTAGTCCATATACCACCTCATTTTTTTCGGACTCCACACCAATCTGAATCGGATGATCATACCAATAGATCTGCGGTTCTCTCATTATTTCATGCAGGCTTGATTTCATATGTTCAGGTAATGCCAGGTTGTCGATTCGTGTGGCAGGGGAAGGCACGGTCAGCAGGACGTTTGATGTAAATAAAATCTCATTTGCCGGATCTTTGATTGGGTCAGGATTCGATCGTGTAATTCTTATGGTTCTTTTCTTCCGAAGTGCATTAATTTTATCCTCCCGCTGCTCAAATAGCGAAACTCCTTCAGGGGAAAAAACTTCCCGGACTTTTTTTATTGTCTCAATGCGGTTATTGAGGTTCCGGGGATCATTGACCCACAGACACAACTGATCCAGGCTTTCCCGGAAATCTCTATCCTCAGTGCACCTCTCTTCAATTTCTTCGATAATAAGTGTCCTACATCTACCAAAAAAATCGATTGCGTCTTTCCAGTCAGGCTGCTTTTTAAGGTCCTTTATGAAATGTTTAGCCTTAAAATAAAGCGGGTGAGAACTCCCGCATAAGGAAATTAAAAAGGCCGCATTCAAATTCCTGAAAGTGGCCTCACGTGTGGTCTCCTCGGGGCGAAATTGCTCGCCGATATCGATACCTGTTATCGGTTCTTCTTCCTTGTTTGTACAAATCAAGTGTTTGATAATGGTTTCAAATTTCTTTTTCATAGCGTAATTAGGTACAAAAAAATCATTTTCAAATTATGGCATGTAGTGTAAACAGACCCCAAAGGCAAGAGATTTTGCTATTCCCATGCCCAAATTACTGAATTTCAAAAAATAAATAGCACAAGGCCACAGAGAGGAAATGGACAATCCTGTTCAGCAAGAATTAGAAAAACTCCCAAAGAGTGCCCTTATTGAGTTGATCAAGATGTATTCCAGGAACTGGCTTACCGTTGACGGCCTCTGGTTTTCCGGTGTGGAAGAAAAGTTTGGTCTGGATGAAGCCCTTGCCCTGGATGTAAGAATGTGGGAAATCGCTTCAAGAATTGAAGCCAAAAGGATCAAAGAATTTCTTCATCTAAAAGAGGACGGGCTTCAGTCTGTGCTCCGGGCCATCAATTTTATGAGCTGGGCAGCCAGCTTCGGCTATAAAGTGGATTATAGGGAAAACAAGGCCACCTGGACCTGCACGCATTGTCCTCCACAGATAGGCCGGATAAAGGCAGGAAAGGGAGAGTTTGCCTGTCGACCGACCTTTGAAGCCTGTTTTGGCAGCCTGTGCGAGCTCATCGATCCGAAAGTTAAGGTAACCTGCCTGATTTGCCCGCCAGAACCCCATCCGGAAGATATTTGGTGCCAATGGGAGTTCGCTGCAACTTAGGTAAGTTCTCAATAAACCCGGACTGTATTAGAAAATCCCCCTCAATCACCCTTTGCAAAAGGGGGAAGCAGTCGGAATGCCCGTACTTATTGAGATGTTACCAACTTAGAGGAAAAAACCATGCATTTTTACTGGCGCATAATTGAAGAATTGAAATTCTTGGGCAAAATTGTGGTCTTTAAGGATCCGAATCTTTTGAGATGCTACAAATTCTGGCTTGAGGAACATGCCGACGCCATTACCCTCAGCGCAATCGGTGATATAACCAGCACTTCAGTGCCCTTTAGTTACAGGGGCATCTCTCCCTCCCTTAACTAAACGTCTCGGAAATTCTCAATACGTTCGGGCAAATCCGCTGGTGTAGGGCGGCATTTTATATGCCACCGTTATTGGCGGGGTATAAAACCCCGCCCTACAAGAAACAAACCCTAATTT
>JAKLQB010000111.1 GCA_022013615.1 Desulfobacterales bacterium
ACGAATCCTTGTAACCCTGATGGGGGAAATGCTGAGAAAAGACCATAGCCTCGGTCTGGCTTCACTGTGTATCGGTGGTGGCCAGGGAATGGCGACCGTGTTAGAAAAACTGTAGTAGTTCACCGCAGAGAAAAGTTTAATAGGATCATCAATAGTCAATAGTCAATCGAAAATAGTCAATCAAAAAGGGGAGCGAAAAATGGCTTACGAGAACATTATCTTTGAGACAGAAGAAAACGTGGCGATTATCAAGTTTAACCGGCCTAAGGCCTTGAATGCAATTAACCCGGCACTTTTGGCAGATGTGAGGGATGCGATGGAAAAGATAGAGGCCAACCCGTTTGTGAAGGTGCTTATCCTCACTGGTGAGGGGGAAAAGGCTTTTGTGGCAGGGGCTGACATCTCACACATGGTTAATCTCTCTCCACTCCAGGCCAGGCTATTTTCACAGGAGGGGCAGGACCTCATGTTTAAACTTGAAAACCTCTCCATCCCGGTAATTGCCTGCGTGAACGGATTTGCACTCGGTGGGGGCACAGAGATTGCCATGGCATGCGATTTCATCTACGCCTCGGAAAATGCCAAGTTCGGTCAGCCTGAAATCAATCTTGGTATTATGCCCGGCTTTGGAGGCACCCAGAGGCTTTCCCGGCTGGTGGGAAAGGCCATGGCAAAAGAACTTTGCATGAGCGGAGGCATGATCAGCGCCCAGGAGGCCAAAGATACAGGGCTGGTTAACAAGGTGTTTCCTCCTGAAAGCTTGTGGGAGGAAACCATGAAGACAGCCAACCTGCTGGCATCTAAAGGAAAGGTATCGATGAGGGCCGTGAAACAGTGTATTGATCGAGGTTTTGATGTGGATATGCGTTCAGGCTGTTACATGGAAGCTGATGCCTTTGCGCTATGCATGGCCAGCCCGGACGGAAAAGAAGGGATGTCTGCATTTTTGGAGAAAAGAAAACCTGAATTCAAAGGGGGGTGAGCTAAACATGGATTTTGCACTGACTGAAGAACAACAGATGGTCCGGGACATGGCCCGGCGGTTTGCAGAGACAGAGATCAAGCCCAAGGCCGCTGAACTGGATGAACGACATGAGCACCCGGCAGAGATCGTGAAGCAACTTGGTGAACTGAAAATGATGGGTATTGCTGTGCCTGAGGAATACGGTGGCGGGGGTATGGACTATGTGAGCTATGTGCTTGCCTTGATAGAAATATCAAAGGCATGCGCCTCAACCGGCGTCATCATGTCAGCCAATAACTCACTTTATTGCTTCCCTGTACAGGCCTACGGCACTGAGGAGCAAAAGAAGAAATATCTTTATCCCTGTGCATCAGGTGAGAAGATTGGCTGCTATGGTCTGACCGAGGCAGGGGCGGGCTCGGATCCTGCAGGCATGCGGACCATGGCTGTCAAGGATGGAGATGAATGGGTAATAAACGGAGAAAAAAAGTTCATTACCAATGGCAATGTTTCTGGGTATGCAGTGATAGCTGCAATCACTGAAAAGGGCAAAGGTTATAAAGGGATCAGTTCTTTTGTGGTCGATATTGACAATACGCCCGGCTTCAAGGTTGGACGTTTGGAGGATAAACTTGGTATCCTGGCCTCAGGCACAGCAGAGCTGATTTTCGAAGATGCAAGGCTGCCAGCAGACGGACTCCTTGGAAACGAGGGTGAGGGATTCAGGCAGATGCTCACCACGCTCGATGGAGGTCGTATTGGGATTGCATCCCAGGCACTTGGTATTGGCCGTGCAGTGCTTGAAGAGGCCCTCGAATACGCCAAGACTCGGGAGCAATTCGGGAAACCCATTACATCGTTTCAGGCCATTCAGTGGAAATTGGCGGATATGGCCACGGAATTGGATGCTGCGGAGCTTCTGACCCTCAGGGCCGCTTGGTTAGAGGACCACAAAAAGCCATACGAAAAGGAAGCCGCTATGGCCAAAACATATGCCTCAGATGCGGCCATGAGGGCATCCGTCGAAGGCGTCCAGATCTTAGGAGGATATGGTTACTGCAAGGAATATCCCATGGAACGTCACATGCGTGATGCCAAGATATGCCAGATATATGAAGGAACCAATGAAATCATGCGCCTTATAATTGCGAGAAACCTTATAAAGAATTGACTATTGAAAAAACCAAAAAAGAATATTCAATTAAAAATAATCAATCAGAAACGTTAATCGACGATGGTCAATCAGCAATTAAACAGTCAATCGAAAATAGTCAATCGAAAGGGGTTCCCATGTCTTTGACATTTAACGAGAAGATTTTTGATGACATAAAAGATGGCTATAGAAAGTGGAAGGATAAGTTAGACAGGCTCTTTGCCTCCAAATCGGAAAGGCTTGGTCGGTTTTCCACGGTTTCAGACAGGGAGATCAAGAGTCTTTATTCACCTGCAGATATGAGGGACCAGGATTTTATGAGAGACCTTGGTTTTCCGGGTGAATATCCATTTACCCGGGGTGTCCAGCCCTCCATGTATCGAGGACGGCTCTGGACCATGCGAATGTTCGCTGGTCTCGGGAGCGCCAATGATACGAACGAACGCTTTCATCACCTGGTCAAAGAAGGCCAGACAGGGCTCTCCACGGCCTTTGATATGCCCACACTGATGGGGTATGACTCAGACTCACCCAAGGCCAGAGGGGAATGTGGAAAATGCGGGGTGGCAATTGATACCTTAAAGGATATGGAAGACCTGTTTGATGGGCTTCCCATTGACAGGATTACTACCTCTATGACAATCAATCCACCTGCCCCAGTGCTCTGGGCTATGTATGTTGCTATGGCAGAAAAGAGGGGAATAGACAGGAAGGTTATTGGCGGTACCATCCAGAATGACATGCTCAAAGAATTTATCGCTCAGAAGACCTTTATGTGTCCACCAAAACCTTCTGTGCGTATTATAGCTGATACAGTAGAATTTGGTACAAATGAGGTGCCGAGGTGGAACACTATCAGCATCAGCGGGTATCATATCAGAGAGGCGGGGTCCACCGCGGTTCAGGAGCTGGCCTTCACACTCGCTGATGGCATCGCCTATACCCAGGCGGCCTTAGACCGAGGGCTTGATGTGGATGACTTTGCGCCCCGGTTTTCCTTTTTCTTTAATTCCCATCTTGACTTCTTTGAAGAAATTGCCAAGTTTCGGGCGGCAAGACGTATGTGGGCAAAGATCATGAAGGAAAGATTCAAGGCCAAAGATCCCCGCTCCTGGTGGCTGAGGTTTCATACACAGACTGCCGGCTGTTCGCTAACGGCCCAGCAGCCTTACAACAATGTCGTTAGAACGGCGCTTCAAGCGTTGGCTGCTGTTATGGGCGGCACACAATCCCTGCACACCAATTCCCTGGACGAGGTATTGGCTATACCTACCGAAGAGGCTGCGACCATTGCTCTCAGGACCCAGCAGATTATTGCAGAGGAATCCGGGGTGACCAACACCATTGATCCCCTGGGGGGATCGTATTTTGTAGAGGCGCTCACAAACGAGCTGGAGGAGGAGGCCTTTGAGATTATCAGGAGAATAGATGATATGGGCGGTATGCTCTCTGCAATTGAAAAAAATTATCCCCAGCAGGAGATTGCTGACGCGGCTTACCATTACCAGAGACAGATCGATGGAAAGCAAAAGACAGTGGTTGGGGTCAATAAATATGTGACCGAAGAGGACATTCCTGTTGAAGTTCTCGAAATAGATGAGGAGCTTGAAAGACAGCAGATCGAAAAGACCAACCGGATCAAGAATGAGCGCAATAACAAAATGGTTAAGGAATGCCTTGAAAGGGTAGGGGAGGCCTGTGCGGGAGATCAAAATGTTATGGAGCCTCTTATAGAGGCAGTGAAGAGCTACGCTACGCTCCAGGAGGTGTGTGACGTTTTCAGACAGGCTTTCGGTGAATACCGGGATCCGGGGATCTATTGACGATTGACTATTTTCGATTGACTATTGACTATTGGAACCCCGTCCGTGATAGGTTACAGTTTGAAATTTTTTAGCCTGGCGGACGACAGTCGCGGATATAAGGCCACTACCACAGTAGCTTAAAATAACGAAGACCTTTACACTAATTCGAGATGAGCCATATTGTGAAATGGAAACAATGGTGCGAACCAGGTTCCGCAAATTATCAATATAAAATCTGCAATAGTCAATAGTCAATCGAAAATAGTCAATCCACTTAGGGGGCTTATGGTGCACAAGAGAAGAATAAGGGTAATGGTGGCAAAGCCCGGTCTTGACGGGCACGACAGAGGCGCAAGAATTATTGCCAGGGCGTATCGGGATGCTGGCTTTGAGGTTGTTTACACAGGTCTTCATCAGACCCCCGAGGAAATTGTCGAGGCCGCAATTCAGGAAGATGTTGACATGATAGGGCTTTCAAGCCTCGCTGGTGCGCACAAATACCTTTTTCCAAGGACCGTAGAGCTTTTGCGCGAGAAGGGAGCAGACGATATTATTGTCTGCGGGGGAGGCATCATTCCTAAGGAAGATATTCCTGCACTCAAGGAGGTGGGAATCAAAGAAATTTTTACGCCCGGGACCCTATTGGATGATATTGTCAAGTGGGTAGAGGATAACGTAAAACCAAGGTAAGAGACGAAGACGTTATGGACAGTATTGTAGAAAAAGTTAGGGCTGGCGATGTAAGAACCGTTGCGCGCCTTATTCGTGATATTGATGATGGTATGCCCGAGGTGAGGGGGGTGCTAAAGGAGTTGTATCCTTATACGGGCAAAGCTTATGTTGTTGGCATAACTGGAGCGCCGGGTGTTGGGAAAAGCACCCTGGTTGACCAAATGTTAAGCCACCTGAGAAGACAGAACAAGACCGTTGGCGTCCTTGCCGTTGACCCTACCAGTCCGTTCAGTGGAGGGGCAATATTGGGGGATCGTGTCAGAATGCAGCGGCATAGCATGGATGAAGGTGTTTTTATTCGATCCATGGCAACTCGCGGGCATTTTGGAGGGTTAACCCAGTCCACCCGCAGTGCAATTGACGTCCTGGACGCCATGGGCAAAGACTATATACTTGTTGAAACTGTTGGCGTTGGACAGGATGAAGTGGACGTTGTTAGGAGCGCTCACACAACGGTCATCGTTGTCGTCCCTGGAATGGGGGACGATATCCAGGCAATTAAGGCCGGGATTCTC
>JAKLQB010000112.1 GCA_022013615.1 Desulfobacterales bacterium
AAAATCCGATTCCTTCGTCAGCGCGCCAGTCCGCCTTTGAATATATTTTCCATTGCTGAACTATGTCATTGGCCAGTAAATCGCTGGCAATCTTTTGAACCTGCGGTTCGGTTAGATTCCCTCTGATTTCATAAAGCTTTGAGCAATACACGGCCTCATCCGGTCTGAACTTGTATCCTGTAAGGTCTTCAATGGCTTCAGCCGCTGTGCTCCCAGCCGTATCCCTGACACCCGGGCGGAATCCTATCCATATCAGCCATTCAAAGTCAGTGGCTATGGGAGAATAGGAAGACTCTTCTGTAACCGGATTGGTGAATATTTCTGTTCGGATTTGCTCTAATTGAGACTGCCCCAGGTCTGCGTCGATGGTCAATACCCGGATTACCCGAATGTCCTCGACTTCAAACCCAAAATACTCGCTTGATTTTCGCCGGATACCGGCACCTTCAGCATCCAGCAATTCCTTCTTCAATCTGATTTCCAGCCTCGAAACCATTTGTTATTGCCTGCCTTTTGTGAGAAAATAGATCATGTTCCAAAACCTGAGTTACTATTGAGCCAGCAAAACATTAATTTCCCAGGATTATGACCTGGTATCATTTTTGCATTTTTTCAATCGGCGAAGTCGCTCTGCATAGAATCGGGAAGCGATTGTATAAGGTTATTTGAATCGAATGCGTGAGTCAATATAATATGGCAGGAATATGGGGCTTGAAATCCGAAATCTTAATGAATATATTAAAAAAGATCAATGGAACGTCAACAGTCGCAAGGGGTTGAATAATATGGTAGATCAAAAAAAATATTTGGACGAGGACGCTGGAAGGGACAGAATCCCGAATCAACAGGAGCTCGAGAAGGAGTTAAGTGATTATCTTTCCAGGAAATATGGTAATCGGGTGAAAATTATCTCCCCTCTCGTTTTTCCGAGAGGAGACCAGGCATCGACCGATGATACTCGCACGGGACCTGATGCCGAAGGGGTCCTGTCTTTTGATATGTTGCCCGAGGAATTGGAAGCCTATCTGGATGGGTTTGTTGTCAGGCAGGATCAGGCCAAGGCTGTTTTGGCTACCAAGATTTGCACACATTTTAACAGGATCAAACATACAAAAAAATCTGCCAGGAAGAAGACCACCGGGGTTGGTATGATCAAAAACAATATACTCATGGTCGGTCCAACCGGGGTGGGCAAAACCTATATTATTAAGCTTATCGCACAGAAGCTGGGGGTTCCCTTTGTGAAGGGGGATGCCACAAAATTCAGTGAAACCGGCTATGTAGGCGGAGATGTGGAAGATCTTGTCCGTGAGCTCGTCCATGATGCCAATGATGACATCAAGCTTGCTGAGAACGGGATCATATATATTGATGAAATAGACAAGATCTCTTCATCTCAGAATTTGATTGGCCACGATGTTTCCCGGACCGGTGTGCAGAGGGCACTTTTAAAGCCTATGGAAGAAACTGAAGTGGATTTGAAGGTACCCCATGATCCTATATCCCAGATACAGGCCATTGAGCAATACAGAAGGACCGGGAAAAAAGAAAAAAGAGTAGTCAATACGAAAAATATTCTGTTTATCATGAGTGGGGCCTTTGGTGAGCTGGCCCAGATTATCAGAAAGAGGCTTCAAAGTCAGGGGCTCGGCTTCGAGGCAGATGTCAGATCCACGGAGGTCCCCTGGGAGATTCTCAAGGAAGTTACTGCCAAGGACCTAATAGATTTTGGATTTGAGTCAGAATTTGTGGGGCGACTCCCTGTGGTTGTGGTATTTGACGAGCTTAGCAAGGAAGATTTATTAGAAATTCTCAAAAACCCCAACAATCCTATCATTATCAGTAAACGACTGGATTTCATGGCCTACGGGATTGATATTAAGTTCGAAGATGAAGCCTTGATGAAGATCGCGGAGATGGCGGCCGCAGAAAAGACCGGGGCTCGAGGACTCGTTAGCGCCATTGAAAAGGCCCTGATCCGCTTTGAAAAGACACTGCCCCGTTCAGGGCTCAAGAGGTTTTTGGTAACTCTGGATGTGGTCGAACATCCAGAGGCTCAACTTGAGATGTTGTTAAAAAACCCGGAGGATTTGGATAGGAGAGAAAGGTTTGAAAGGGCCAAAGAGAGGGAGCTTGAGAATATCAAGGCGTATATTTCCAAAAAAGCAGTTGATTTCTCAATAGAGTCGGGCCTTGAGATCAATGAAAGGAGACTGGGCCTTATTGCTGAGCTATACTTGAAAAACATCTCTGATATCAATACGGCCCTTGATGACTTTGTAGAAATGTACAATCAGATAAAACTTGAGGAAGCCTCATTGGTTGAAAAGCTGGAAGTGGAAGTCTCATTTGACGAAAGCGCCATTGATGAAATCATAAAGCAGGCGATCAGGACAGATCAGGAGGCAGGGCCTTTGGCTCTTCAACTGGCAAAAAGGCTGGAATATGGCCTCAAGCTTGTAAAGGATCGATCCGGCATTGAACGCTTTGTCATTAATGATGAGGCGGTTATAGATATGGAGAATTTCGTAAATAATCTCGTGAAAAAGTTTTATCATAAGGATTACCCGTCGGAGGAATATGTTTTAAAGTGAGCTGAATTTATGGATAGGGCTGAAAGACAGTCCTATCGCAATCTGCCCATATTTTAGGCACTTTTTTATGATAGGCATATCTAAACTATACTGCGGTACTGTAGAACCATCGGATGCCCTTCGCTACGGGAGACGATCCAGCAAACTACCTTCTCACCTGCTCCAGTTTTCTCAGGACAAGAAACCTGTCGTGGTCTGGAATATCACCCGTGCTTGCAACTTGAACTGTGTTCATTGCTATGCCCATGCCGTTGACCGCACCCACGAAAAGGAACTGACCCATGACCAGGGCTTAGCCGTGATTGATGACCTCGCTTCTTACGGCGCTCCGGTCATCCTCTTTTCCGGCGGTGAGCCTCTCATGCGGTCCGACCTGGTTGAGCTTGCCAGTTATGCTGTTGGCAAAGGGATGAGGGCCGTCATCTCAACTAACGGAACTCTAATTTCCAAAGACAAGGCCAGAGAGTTGAGGGATGTTGGCCTTTCATATGTTGGGGTCAGTTTAGACGGAATGGAGCCTGTCAATGACCGTTTTCGTGGGAAAAAAGGCGCATTTCGAGATGCCCAAACAGGCATAAAGAATTGTCAGGAAGTGGGGCTTAAGGTTGGGCTAAGGTTTACCGTTAATCGTATGAATGCTGACGAGATCCCACATATTTTTGATCTGCTGGAGGCCCAGAATATCCCCAGGGTATGCTTCTACCACCTGGTTTATGCGGGACGAGGTTCAGAATTGGTGGAGGAAGACCTGGGACATAGTGAAACCAGGAAGGTGGTCGATCTAATCATTGACAGGACCAGAGATTTACACGACCGTGGTATACCTACAGAGGTCCTGACAGTGGATAATCATGCGGATGGCCCTTATCTCTATCTTCGAATGTTAAGAGAGAAAAACCCGAGGGCAGAAGAGGTCCTCAAGCTTCTTAAGATGAATGAGGGAAATAGTTCTGGGCGGGGTTTTGGATGCATCAGCTGGGATGGTTCTGTGCATGCGGATCAATTCTGGCGGCATTATACGTTCGGCAATGTCCTTGAAAGACCGTTCAGTGAGATCTGGGCAGATCTTTCCAACCCTTTAATGGCAAAACTAAAGGGCAAGAAAAATTATATAAAGGGCCGTTGCGCCACATGCAAATGGCTGGATATCTGTGCTGGAAATTTCAGGGTGAGGGCCGAAGCCGTCACCGGTGACATCTGGGCCGCTGACCCTGCCTGTTATTTGAGAGATGAGGAAATTTTGTGAATTCAAAACAACAATCCCTGAATACCTGAAAGATTTTTATGTTTTGATGATCCGCTCTTCTTGTTTAACAAGCTGTAAATATTTAGTTTTGCCTTTTGTCTTGTGTATTGTATTCTCAGAGTATCAAAATATATTAATTTCCAATTTTCGTTTTCGAAATGCTCTCTAAAGAGCGGAGAGGTCAGCTTATTCTTAAATTGACCTTCCCGTTCCTCCGGCAATACCATAAACTTGTCAACCTCCTCATTTACATTAGAACCGCGCATTAATGCGCTTGTCATAGTAGTCGTTGATTCCACTTCAAAGACAGCCTGAATCTCCTTACCCTTTATCCAGATTAGGTCTATATTCTCAATCGCCTTCTGGTTCATTGCATTAACAACCTTCAATTGTTTAACCGTCATATACTCTTTGAGGGTCTTCCCTTTTGCCACGACCCCGCTGTCTGTTTCACGCTGTTCTCTTTTGCCGATCCAGATATCATACCCCTTTTTCTTTCCAACAAGGGCGAGGATTGCAAGAATTTCACTGTGCTGGTTGACACGTTGCCGGATTTCCGGTTTCAAAAGCCAGTATCCTCCGGAAACCGGCCTTGCATAGATACTCAGGGCATCCTTGATACTCGTGCTGTCAGATGTAAGGGAATTGGGAAACTCTGTGCTTACGGCATCCCACATCTCGGTAAACGTTACCCGGCCAGTCTGAAGGAGCTTTCTGTAAACCGTCTGCTCCACCCTTTCTGTCAATGGTATTTCGTTCAGCCTGGGCACAATGGAAGCATCCTTAAACCACCAGAGCTTGCCCTCAGCACTACCCACCTTTACTGGAAGTAAAACAAATTCCTTATCAAGGTGTCTTTTGAGCACTGTATTTATATCGAGCCCCGTATGCAGACTTCCGAAAAATCCATGTTTTGCGAGCACGGGGTCTATGTAGTTAATAATAATTGTGTACGGCGTAGGCTCGGCCCTCTCAGCCAGGAGGCCAATAGTTGTCTCAACAACAATATTTTCAAATCTTACCTCGTCAATCTCCTCGGGTCGGCCAGCGACAGTCTGCACCGGCGGCTTTTTAAATCTGAGGTAAAAGTCACCCTGGGCTGACCCAAAAGGTTGCAGCATTGCCTTGGCCGAAACCTGGCCGAGCGGCTGATGATGGACCTTTTGAAATTCAAAACCTGAAAATACCCCTGCCCTGATTGTGGCATTACGTACCTTGAAGGTAGGGTTGTGAAAGGTAAGCGTGAGATAATGCTCGTGCTTTAGGGCCTTAAACATCTCCTGAAAGCTGGATGACAGAAGGGAATGATAAACCGTGAAGTCTTTGTGCTGGCGCTCATTTCTAATGATCTCGTTTGCCACAATCTTCTTGAGATAATTGCTGTTCATCTTAAGCCACGATACCCACATATAAGAAAGCTCACCAAATTGAATCGAGGCATCGTAAGGTGGATCTGTGAAGATATAGTCAACCGACTCTTCCGGCAGTCTTTTCATAAGGTCAAGGCATGAGCCATTGTATATGTAGACATCTGCTTTGCCAGAAAGGAATTGCTTTAAAGAAGACGCGATCTTAACATCCTTAAAAATCTTGTTCGTCTCGACCTTTGCCTTTAAAAGACCCTGATGACCATTAATAGCGCTGTCAAACTTATTCCAGACATTTTGCTCCATGAAATTGGTAGCGTGCCAGTAGCTGTGCTGAGTCCATCCTGTTGAAGAAAAAGCGGTGTGATGACTTGTCGGTGAAGGGTTGCTGATTGCAATCATACGACTGCAGAGATGTACCATCGATGAAAAAGCTATTCTTAAGAAATCCCTCAACTCCTGTTTGGGCTCTTCTTCTATGGCCTCCATGAGCCACGCAAGGGCCTGAAGGTTTCTCTTGGTAAAGAGTTCATCTACGGATTCGTATTGCTGTTTTTCTTTAAACGGTCTGCCATCTGGATAATAAAAAGGGTTTGAAGGATACCATTCCTTTGTCTTTCCTTTCTCAATCTTTTGAAGGAGATCTTTATCATATGCATCAAGTTTGCAGTCGCTTTCCTGTCTGTCCCCACAATAAGGACATGATTGATAGCGGATCTCCACGCTCGCATCTTCTTTCCATATCGCACAATCAAATATGACCTTTTTGTGGCAGTTACGGCATCTGGTGACATAGAGGCCCTCAATCTTCGCCTTTATCTTCTCTTTTACCCGTTGAAATGCTTCATAGAGATGAACTTCATTTACCGGTTTGATGGTAAGACGTGTAATCTCGGTAGCAATGGGAATCAGATCGCAAACAATGGCCCTCCTCCCATTTCTTAATGCCTCCATTGCGGTAATGCCGCTGCCTGCAAAAGGGTCAAATACAATGCCGCTTTCCGGACAGTAGGTCTTTATATATTCCCCAACCACATTCCATGTCTTCCTTGACCAGTACTTGTGCCAGAGATACATGGAGGTATGGGCAAGCGGAGGGATCTGACGGTTTAAGTGGCTCCCATGTTCCTTTCCCATTGCGGAAGTTTCTGATTTTCTTTTGGCTTTTAATCTATTCCTTTTCAAGCGCCCTCACAATTCTACGCGCCACCTCAATTGCAGCGACTATTCTGACCACCCTTACATCACCCAGTCCCTCAATCCTTGCCATCTTCCAGAGTTTTTGCCCCATCAAACCGCCTATGGAACCAAATTTGTTCAATAGATCTTTTGAAAGGTCTTTCGCCGTCTTTTTTTTGTGTCTGCCCCCGATGAGAACGGCCAGAACATCCGAATCGGATAGTTCCGGTAACTCCAATTTTACAAGCCTCCTGTTAGGGAGTTCCCACTTGTTTTCATCAAATACCCTTTTTGCTATTTCAAACGAAGCCGCAATCCTCGCAATCTTGCCGTTTTTAAGACCTTTAAAAATTGAGAGATCGGAGGACGTTTTTCCCAGTAGCCCGGCGATTGAGTAGTATTTGTCCAGCAATTCCTTTGCAATGGCTTGCGCACTCCTGCCTTTATACCCGCTTCCAATCAGAATGGCGAGGAGATCTTCATCTTTCAGTGCCATTGGACCAAGTTCAATGAGTTTTCCGCCCGGGTGATCCCATTCTGTCCTGGGTTTTTCCAAACGTACCTCCTTGTTTCGGTAAAATCAATTCTCTCCAGGGTGAAAGCAACATATTATAGAAGCCCTTGTGTGTCAAGGAATCAATCATCACAAGATATGGTATTAGACTGAATAATTGCAAAGTTGAGAAAACCCATGCTTCTTCACTGATTTGTCGACGAGGTGCTTGACAAAGAAAGTTAAAGTGCCTAAAAATGCTTAAAAGAACAGTGGATACGCTCAAACGTGTTGGTGGCAGGAGCAAAGATCATGACCGTTTAGAAATGAAAGGAAATTTATGATTATACGACCGCGCAGACTTAGAAGGACTCCTGCGATTCGGGAGATGGTGAGGGAGACAAGTCTTACTGTAAAGGACTTCATTGCTCCCCTTTTTGTGAAACACGGCCAGGGTATAAAGGATCCAATCTCCACAATGCCGGGTCAGTATCAGTTTTCTGTGGATACTATCGTGAAGGAGGCCGAGGAGTTGTGGGGCCTGGGGATTCCCTCTATTATCCTTTTCGGCCTGCCAGACAAAAAGGATGCGGAAGGAAGCAGGTCTTGGGTTGAAGACGGTATTGTACAGCGGGCGGTTTCGGCCATTAAAGATCGACTTGCGGAAATGGTTGTTATTACTGATGTATGTCTATGTGAATATACGGATCACGGGCACTGTGGGGTTATTAGAGGCGGTCGGATCGAAAATGATGCCACTTTAGAGTTGCTTGCCCGTCAGGCCGTATCCCATGCCAGGGCAGGAGCCGATTTCGTTGCGCCTTCTGATATGATGGACGGGCGCGTGGCCGCCATCAGGAAGGCCCTGGATGAGGAAAATTTTCAAGATATCGCCATTCTTTCCTATGCGGTGAAGTATGCCTCTGCGTTTTATGGGCCTTTCCGGGAGGCCGCAGATTCGGCGCCCCAGTTTGGAGATCGGGCCAGTTACCAGATGGACCCTCCCAATGTCCTTGAGGCCCTGAAAGAGGCTGAATTAGATATGGAAGAGGGCGCAGATATCATCATGGTTAAGCCGGCGATGCCTTACCTGGATATTATCTCGCGGGTGCGTGAAGTGAGCCTGCTTCCGTTGGCTGCCTATAACGTCAGTGGCGAATACGCCATGATAAAGGCAGCAGAGATGAATGGTTGGCTGGACGGTAAAAGGGCCATGATGGAAATGCTTACCTCTATTAAGAGGGCAGGAGCGGATTTAATCCTTACCTACTTTGCCAAAGAAGCGGCCGGTCTAATGAAACCTTGAATTTATTTAGGCGCAAATGGATGGAGTGTTGCGAATAAAAAGAATCATGTATATCCTGTTAATCCCGTCAAATGAGTATGGAAAAGCAACCTGCACATAATAACCAACTGCGGATCGTGGCCTGGGAGGTTACACGAAAATGTAACCTGAACTGTGTCCATTGCAGGGCTGGGTCTGAGCGGGGTCCCTATCCCGGAGAGCTGGATACGGCTAAATGTCTCGATATTCTGGAACAGATCAGGCGTGTGGGAAAGCCTATTGTTATCCTGACCGGTGGCGAGCCCATTTTAAGGGAAGATATCTTCGATCTGGCTGAACGAGGCACC
>JAKLQB010000113.1 GCA_022013615.1 Desulfobacterales bacterium
TTAATACAATATTAGGATAAATCTTCACACCCAGCCCGCAAACTGTCTCATAGCCGGTTGAGTCTTCATCATATAGAGTCTTAAGCTCCTCGATTGTGGGCATCCGCCAATTCGAGTATTTGTACCCGGCTATAGGGGGGGTTTTGCAATATACCACTGCATCATGCCATGTGATGTCACCCATATTGTCGTCTTTAGCCCACATCAGGTTGGTCAAGGTGTCGGTTACTGTGCCATCGCCATTATCAATGAAACGTTCCCCTGCCTGGATGTAATTCAAAGAAAGAAAAAGAGCCAGAGCAAGAACTAATAAAATAAAAGTGGTCTTTTTTGTCATCTTATTTCTCCAATACAGATGTTACAGGTCAATATCTGTCGCATCTTTTGGTATGGGCACTACAAGCACAGGCCTTCTGCTCCTCCTGAGTACTTTTTGAGGCACTGTCCCCAGAAAGGTATGTGTCAATATCCCCTTGCCATGCGCCCCTAAGATAATAATATCGCTATCTAATTGTTCCGCAGTTTTCAAGATTTCATCTACCGCATCTCCCTCGTGAACCAGGATGGAGGAAATTATGTCTTTATTACATTCAACATCATTTAACTGTTTTTCACTAAAATCGCGTATTCTTTCCTTTATTTTTTCGATGGTCTCTATGGTTTTCTCTTTCCGCAGTTTATAATACTCACCTTCCCCCATCTGTGTAATGATGGCGACCTCCATGGCTGAATCTATCATGGGTAAAATATTTAGAAGGGTTACCTTTGCATCCATTTCCCTTGCCAGCTTCACGGCATAGCGGAATGAAAATGCGGAATTCTTTGAAAGGTCTGTTGCGTATAAAATATTCTTTATTGATGGGAGCATTTCTTTTCTCCTCTCTTTCACTTCTATGCTTTTAACTTAGCCGCGGCCCTTGCTCGTCGTGGCGATTGAATAAGATAGGTGAATGCGAATACGGCCAGACCAATAACATACCAGATAAAAACATTCCCGAAGTGCAGGTAATCTATAAAAATCCTTGGCCTGAGAATAATAAGCACTACGGTTGCCAAAAGAATTGACTCATAGATCCTGTTTCTGGCTATGAAATAGTTCTGCGTCAAAGCGGCAAATGCACACATGGCCAGGACACCCGTTCCAAATACCACTGCAATATGCCACCAGGACTGTATGCCAATCAGGAGCAGATCGGTATTAAAGATGAACATGAAAGGAAGGATGGCCGTCCTGATGTCGTAGGTAAATCCCTGAAGCCCTGTGCGTATGGGATCTGATTTGGCAATGGCCGCGGCCGCATATGCTGCCAGGCCAACAGGCGGGGTATCATCAGCCAGAATACCAAAAAAGAAGCAGAACAGATGTGCTGCGATCAGAGGTACCACCAAGCCGTAGTCTTCCCCGAGTGTCACAATAACCGGCGCAGTTAAAGAGGCCATAACAATGTAATTGGCCGTTGTGGGAAGTCCCATCCCCAGAATAAGACTGGCAATGGCTGTAATGATGAGTAGAAATACAAGGTTACCCCCGGCAATGGTGTCAATCACCTCTACAATCAGTCCTCCCAGGCCCATGGCAACCACACCCACGATAATCCCAGCAGCAGAGACAGCAACTCCTATTCCCATCATGTTTCTCCCGCCTGCAACTAATGCCTCCCAGAGCTGGCGAAGGCTGAGCTTAAAGGAACCCACAAGGGATTCCTTTGCCCTATAGGCCCGCACAAAGTTCTGGATCACAATCAATGCAGCCAAAACCAATATAGCCCGGTAAGCAGCAAGTTGCGGAGAGTGGCGCAGGATCATCAATTCGTAAATGAGGTAAAACATGGGGATCAGGAAATGAAGGCCACCTAAAAGGGTCTTAAAAAACAGGGGTAGCTGGTCTTTTGGTAGCCCCCTCAACCCGAGCTTTGAGGCCTCCAGATGAGTGATATATATCAGTGCAATGTAAGAGATTACGGCCGGTATAAAGGCCGCCCGGACCACCTGAAAATAGTCAATATTACAGTACTCGGCAATGATAAAGGCGGCTGCACCCATAATTGGCGGCATGAGCTGGCCGTTTGTGCTTGCTGCGACCTCAACGGCCCCGGCCTTATAATCCGGATAGCCTACACTCTTCATAAGGGGAATGGTGAAGGTCCCGGTGGTCACTACGTTGGCAATACTTGATCCTGATACCATGCCCGTCAGACCACTTGCCAGAACGGCAGCCTTTGCAGGGCCACCCTTGTAACGTCCCAGAAGGCTAAAGGCGAGATCAATAAAAAACTTCGCGCCACCGGCCTTGTCCAGCAGGGAGCCGAACAATACGAATAGAAAAACAATCATAGCTGAAACATCTAAGGGGATACCATAAATCCCTTCTGTAGAGATGGTAAGCTGGCTTATGAGGCGGCTTAATGAAACCCCCTTAAAGGCAATAACGTCAGGCATATAGGGGCCAAAAAAGGCATATAAGATAAAGAAAGATACCACAATGACAAGAAACGGCCCCAGTGAACGTCTTGCTGCTTCGAGAAGCAGGACAATGAGAACAATTCCAACAACAATATCAAGAGGAATGGGTGCCCCCTGCCTTTCACTCAATTCAAAATAAAACACGGCAAGATAGAGTGCTGCCGCAGCGGCAATAATGCTCAGTCCGTAATCAACAAAATGAATCTTGTTTTTGACCGATAAAAATGAGAAGATGCCTTTGGTCTCTCTCTTTTTAAAGGCAGGATAACTTAAATAGACAAGAATGATAGCAAAGGCCAGATGAATGCAGCGGATATAGACCGAATCCAGCATAATAAGCTGAGGAAGGGATAGCTGGAATAATGACCAGGCGGCTGCAATACAGGGAATGATATATCTGTTTGCTCCTGAAAGCCTTCTTGAGCCAAATTCCGCCTCTTCTGCAATCTTCTGGGCGATTTCAGCCCCTTCATCAACCGTTTGGTCGGGACGTATGTCTTTTTCATTCATATCTACAAATCCTCATGTATTGATGCCGTAATGTAATATTTCGATAAATCGGTGTATTGATTTTTGGATACCCGCGAGGGCAGGAACACAGGGAATTGATCTGACAAAGCATTTGCTGATATTTTTCAACCTGTGCGGTTAGATTTAATTCTTTTATATCTTCAATCTTGTAGGGTGGGTTGAGAGGCCTTGATCAGTTGGGTTTCGCTAAATCCGCGTAGTTTGCATACCATGGGAAGTCAGCAAATTCAGGCTAAAAAAGCGAAACCCACTATCCATTGCCACTCAACCCACCCTACAAGAAGCCGTAGAAATTCAACTATACAGACAGCTCGAAATTGTTTAATGAAAATCCTTAATAACTATTATGTTTACGCAAATTTAAAAATTCTTTTCAGGAGGAACACATCAAAAAGGGCGTGGGGGTCGTCCCCACACCCTTTTTTAACTTATTTCATCAGGCCTGCTTCTTTATAATACTTCATGGCACCCGGATGTATGGGTGCACTCAAGGCCTCTAACATGTTCTCTTTGGTGAGAACACCGTAGGCTTCATGCAGTGTTTTGAATTCTTCCAGATTGTCGAAAATTTCCTTTGTGATGGCATAAACGATCTTATCAGGAACCTTGGCGCTCGTCACAAAGGTGGCTTTTACAGCAAAGGTGTTAACGTCCTCTTTATTTCTCGCCTGGGGATAAAACTTTATCGGGATATATGCCTTCGCATAATAGGGCCACTTGGCAACGAGTTTATCAATGCATTCGCCTTCGACAGGAACAAAATGCACCTTTCTTTTTCCACTCGTGGCCTCCATGATGGACCCATTGGGGTGCCCAACTGTATAAAAGAATGCATCGATCCTGCCGTCCTGAAGCATCATGGCCGACTCAGCAGCCTTTATGCCCTCGGCCTTCATATCCTTTTCCCAGTCAATTCCGCAGGATGTAAGGGCATCTATAGAATTACCCCTCTGACCGGAACCGGGATTTCCGATATTGACATGTTTGCCCCTGAGATCCATGAATGTCTCAATCCCGGTATCATCACCAGCCACCAATACAATGCTTTCTGGGTGAAAACTGCAGATAGCGCGGAGGTCTTTTTGCTTTCCTTTGTCTTCCCAGTCCGCAATACCATTCCATGCCTGGTACTGCCGATCAGACTGAACCACACCAAACTCAAGGTCCCCGGCCATAACGGCGTTTACATTAAATACAGAACCGCCGGTGGACTCCACGGTTACTCTTAGATTGTATTCTTTTTTCTTTTTATTAACAATCTTGCTAATGGCACCACCCGTGGGATAATAGATACCGGTTACGCCGCCAGTGCCGATGGTGACATACGTGGGTTTAGCCTGGGTGTCTGTGGGCATCGAACCCATAAAAAGCACTGCTCCGAATAATACGGCCAAACTAAAAATAAAATACTTTTTCATAACATCCTCCTTTTTTTGTTTGAATGAAAATACGGTTTTACCTTTACGTCAATTAAGCCTAATTATTTTTTTCACCTCCTTCCCAATGGCCAGAATTCTTTTTCAA
>JAKLQB010000114.1 GCA_022013615.1 Desulfobacterales bacterium
ACGAGTACTTGCCAGAGGATCTGAAACACCCATGTGGTCATGAAAAGTCCCCAGGTTCGCGCCAACGTAAACACGACCCCTAAGGCCAGTAGACCCACCAGCGCTTTAAGGGCTTTGCTGCCGTAAAACCAGAGGTACAGATGATAGGCCACCACAGCAAGGAAAAGGATATCCAGCACATCCTGGAATCTCAGATTGTCTATGATTGCAATTAGATGCATACTCAAGTCTCATATACCTCAAGGTTGTTTCATCCGTGCCGGCGCACTATTTGAAAATCTCCAGTAAGCTTTCAAAAGACTTCTGATCAATTTTTTGCTTTATTAGGCTTGTGTCTTTGATTGCCGATTGCTGCTCATTGAGTGTCAGCCTATCTTCCTTATAAATGATGCCGATGGGTATTCTTTCACCCCATTCCTGGGCCCTCGAAAACGCTAAATTCCGATCATGAGGATCATACTGGGGGTCTTCATTTATGTTGTAGACCCGGCTCTTGTACCACGTGAACGTATTGACGCGATTAAATGAAACGCAAGGCTGAAGAATGTCGATTAATGCAAAGCCCTTGTGAGAAAGCCCCTGGTTAATTAGGTGGGTAAGGTGTTCGGTATCCCCCGAAAACCCCCTCGCCACAAAACTACAGTTCAGCGCTATTGCCAGCAGCAAAGGGTTCAAGGGCGGATTGAGAGCTCCCATTGGGGTAGTTTTTGATATATAACCCAGCTCACTCGTGGGAGAAGTCTGCCCTTTAGTAAGTCCATAGACCTGGTTGTTGTGAACAAGATAGGTGATATCGATATTTCTTCGCATGGCATGGATAAAGTGGTTTCCGCCTTCGGTATAGCCATCCCCGTCTCCACCTTCAGCCAAGACAGTCAATTCGTGGTTCGCTAACTTGACCCCCGTTGCCACAGGAAGTGTTCTTCCATGCAATCCATTGAAGGTGTTGCACCGGATATAATGAGGCATCTTGGCGGCCTGGCCTATCCCTGAGACAATGACGATCTTGTTGGGCTCTTTCCCTGATATAACGAGGGCGTTTTTGAGTGCATCTAAAATCGAGAAGTTTCCACAGCCCGGACACCATGCTATCGGATCATCGCTGTGATACTGTTCCAAGGTAACCATGTCCTCCTCCTAATCCTTAATATTCACCGAACAGCCATTCAACCCATTGAATTTTTCACCTCTTTTACAACTTCCTGCGGAGAGAACGGCCTTCCGTCATATTTTAGAACCTTGTGAAAGACGGGCACACCTGTTTGGCTGCTAAACAGATCCGCAAATTGCCCAGTAAAGTTATTTTCTACGGCAAAAATTTTTGTATTTTTTGAAATCTTCCGAAAAAATTCCTGGGAAGGGAATGGGTAGATTTCACTGAAATGGATCATTTGAGCCTTAATGCCTTCCCTATTCATAACATCCACGGCTTCCTTGATCGCCCCGTAGGTAGATCCCCAACCCAAAAGCATAATATCAGGCTTCGTCTCCGGATAGACTTCGGGTGGCCCGATCTCTTCTGTCATTCTTTCAAATTTCCTCATCCGTTTGTCCATTTGTTGTTTTCTAACATCTGCCCTTTCCGTGATATGCCCCACTTCCGTGTGTTCATCGCTATCCGCATAGAGCACTGCATCTGTCTGCCCTGGCAAAATCCTTGGAGAAATGCCCGATTCGTCCCACGCATATCTCCTATAGTCTTTTGGGGATGCAATCCGTTCATGAGAAAGGAAACTTCCACGATTGATGTCTACTTGATCCAGATCCAATCCATCTATTGTGAAATAGGAATCGTTAAGGTGCTGATCACCCATTACAACGACTGGGGTCTGATATTTCTCAGCCATGTCAAAGGCCTTTGACATGAGATAAAAGGCCTGCTCGGCGGTTCCAGGAGCAAACACTGCCCGTGGAAATTCGCCGTGGGATGCATGGATGACGAATCTCAAGTCTGCTTGCTCGGTTCTTGTAGGAAGGCCAGTAGACGGCCCAGCCCTCTGAGCGTTAACAATAACCAAAGGCGTTTCAGTCATTCCCGCCAGCCCCAGGCCTTCTGTCATCAGACAGAAGCCTCCTCCCGACGTAGCTGTCATTGCTCGCACACCTGTAAAAGATGCCCCGATGGCCATATTAACCGCCGCGATTTCGTCTTCAGCAGGCTCTACGATGATGTTGTATTCTTTTGCAATTGAGGCAATAAACTCCATAATCGGGGTGGATGGCGACATGGGATAACCCGAGTAGAACTTGAGCCCAGAGAAGATTGCCCCCAGGGCCATTGCTTGGCTGCCGTTCAGCAGCATTTTTTTCTTGGCAAGCGGTGCAGGGGGTACTTTTTGGGCCCTGTTTCCTCTGAATTTTTCATGGACATAGTCGTATCCGGCAGAAGCACATCCTTTGTTTTTCTCAATAATTTCGCTATTTTTACTGGAGAATTCCTCTTCGAGCCAGTCTAATAAAGGCTCAAGATCGAATCCCAGCAGGGCAAATGCCGCACCCGTCGCCACCGTGTTAGCCATGATCTTGTTTTTGGCTATCTCCAGGGCGAGCTGCTCCAGGGGCACGGAAAAATGGTTTGGGTTATCAGATTCAAAACCTGTCTTTGGGCCATCGAATATCATCACACCGTCATCCATCAAATAGGGCAGATCATGGGTGATCGTCTGTTTATTGAGGGCAAGCAGGAGATTAAGCTCATTTTTGATGGCATAGACAGGCTTGTTCCGGATTCTTATCTGAACAAAATTATGCCCCCCCCGGATTCTGGATTCCACATCCTGATTTATGAACGTATAGTAACCATGACGCGTAAATACCTTTCCAATGGCGAAGCCGATGGACTGCATCCCCTGTCCTGCTTCACCCCCAATTCGGATAATTACATCCACATCCATGGTTTCTTTCTCCTTTTACTTTGGAAAAAAGAGGAATTTGAAATAAACAGAATATAGCCTGAAAGAGATATCCACTGCCTGATAAACCAACAGTGATTTTTTCAAAGTGCTAAAGTGTTATGAATAATTTTATCCCTTGTTCACCAACGTTATGCACAGCTATTAGGTATTCCGTTAACGCACCTAATGGCTGTTGGCCTCGCTCTTTTTCTTATTCCAGCGTAATGTTATTCTTTGGTTTCTTGTTGTTCGCCCTCTTTTTTCATGCTTTTCCCGATATTTTCAAGTGTTCCGGCGGTCTCATTGCGCAACTTGTCTATTTTTTTAGAGGTCTCCTGCTTCATGTTCTCAATTTTGGCCTGGAGATCTTTGATTCGTTCATTGAGAGTTGCCTCTTTTCCAGTGGATTGGTAAGCGATA